>NZ_JBRAKS010000377.1:0-3616 GCF_052745115.1 Candidatus Jordarchaeum sp. | reverse complement strand
CCTCCCGTTAGGCTCAATAACCAAGAGGGGACTCCTAAAAGTCCCAAGATCCAGCCGGATTCTGCAAGCCATGTCGGTGTCCCAGTGAGCAATGAGGGCAGAAGAGTGATGTATAGGTAAGCTAGTATGGAGTACATTATCATCTGGAAAACCGAGTTTAGAGCGACCAGCACCGCACAGAGTTCACTGTCTCCTCTTGCCAGCTGGTTCCACACAAGTACCATGGCTATACAACGAGCCAAACCAACAATTATAAGCCCTATACGGTATTCAGGCATGTCGGGTAGAAAAATCCATGCTAGTACAAACATCAGTGCTGGACCAATTATCCAGTTTTGAACAAGGGAGACCCCGAAGGCTTTCTTGGCACCGAAGAGTCTTGAGAGTTCTTCGTATTTTACTCGGGCGAGGGGCGGGTACATCATCCAAATGAGTCCTATGGCAATGGGTAGCGAAACGGTGTCTAGACTCAATTCATTAAGAAATCCAGAGATTTCAGGAAACATGGCACCTAGTAAAACGCCTATGCCCATTGCTAGAAAAATCCAAAGTGTAAGAAACCGGTCTAAGAGTGAGAGTTTTTCAGTAGTATTATTCGACATAACTTTTCCTCACCCATTATGTTATTGTCTTTATTTTTGGTTCAAATTGAATCATGTGGTTTTTTATCGATAAATGCAAATATAACTATATTATAATAAATTGACAAGTTGTAGTATTTAAATTTAATTATATTTCCCTTCACCATAGAAGTACTTTTTATCGAAATCCTGGTTAGTTGTGAACAGGATGCCTATGCGATACAGATTAGTAACATCTAACGGTTAAGTTTAATAATATTTAAGATTATCGTTTCATATTGATATTTATCAATTTTAGGAAGTGAATCGATGGAACGTTTAGCACGCTTAATCGAAGAAGATGAGTGCTCAGCAAAGTGTGAAAAATATGCCGATGAATTAAAGGAATTATCAGACGAAATGGATGAAACTACACTATGTAAGTTCGGGCCCCTACTCTTTAAGGCTATAGCCGATCCTAATCGTCTAAAAATTTTGAAGATATTGGCTATTAGAGAGATGTGTGTTTGCGAATTAAATGTCGCGTTGAATATTTCTCAAGGAACAATATCTCATCATCTGAAAATTCTCCAAGAAGCCAAATTAATAAAAGGAAGAATAAAAGGTAAATGGAATTATTACCAAGTCAACGGAAAGCATGTTGAGAAATTCATCCAAAACAGCGAACAATTTTTGAAGAAATATTACTCAAACTGAGAGTCGTAACTCCTCTATTCATCCACATTACAGTTGAGTCAGATTTCCCAACGAAACTCTGGTTACTTTCAAAGAGCCAAAGAGCTATAAGAAGATACTAAAGACTTTTTTATCTTTAGGAATGCACAAATTTTAGAAATTATTTGATTCTTTCAATTTCTTCCCGGATACTTTCCAAAATCTGCTCGTGGGATGGTACCATCTTGTTAAACTTAAGGGCTCCATTAACTATTACTGCGGGTATCTGAGATTTCTTGGCTGCGTCTATTAACCCTGCGGACACAATAGTACCAGGAGGTCGGCCTTTGCCTCTTCTCCAAATTCTGAGCTCGATTTTTTCTTCCTCCTGAGAGAGTTTAATAGCGTTCTTAACGTTTTCCTCCATTTTTGAGCACATTTTTGTTGGTGGATAAGCCGTCAACAACTCAATTAACAGCTTTCCATAGGCAAGAGGAGGAACTCCGTAAACCAACCATTTTTCTGACTGGTACTTGGATTTAAGAACTCTCTCAAGAAGTGTTCTCTCCTCCCAGGTTAAGTCCTCCTCAACGAGATCCACTTTAAGCTCGGTTTTTATCTTCAAACATATATTTCTTATAAACTCTTCTTTAGATATACTTTCCTTGTAAAAATTTTTTATACAGGTAATTTTTCTGGAAAGTAGGTTTAGCCTGTTTGGAACATCTATATTGGTTTCAAGGTAGATGACGCCCTGAAAGACTAGTACGTCATAGTACCAGAATTGCGTTACCTGAGAAACGACTATCCCGTTCTTGCTGAGATAAAAAAGATCCTCGTAGCTGCATGGGAAACCATATGTTCTAATGGCTCTTATTATGGGGCGGTAAACAGTCTCATAGAGCTCTGTAAGATTTTTCGGCAAATCAAACTCATTTGTATTTATGATAAAACTGAACAGAAGTGAACCCTCATCAGCGAAAAAGCTCGGACCAGAGGTGTGCCTCCTAACAATCTCAACATCACGTTTTTTGAGGTTTTCTATTTCATCCTTCGTAAGGGTGTTCTCTCCGATACTCAGTGTTGGTTTACAACTCCAAAAATGAACAGTGCTAGGAACCAGCGACATATTCACGTAAAGCATAACTGTTTCATCCATCGCAAACCCTATATCCGGATTTAGAGAATTATTAACTATTAGTCTGAAACTTTTAGCCATCTATCACAGCACTCCTCACCGATTGTTACAATTTATCCAAGAAGAAAATCTCTAGACCAAAACATCAGTTAGTTCCGAGATTTTCCGCAAGTATTCGAGTATTATCTCATCAACTATTTTTAAAATAAGGAATACCCGTGGGTCCTTAATATTGTACTCTACTTTCTGCCCAGTTTTCTTATAATCCAGTATATTGCAATCCTTTAGTATTTGAATGTGTTGAGAAATTGTAGACTGAGACTTTTCAACATGGGGCAAAATATCGCATTGGCAACACTTACCACTCTTTAGAAGATCTAGAATTCTCAATCTGGTTTCATCAGCTAGAGCTTTAAGTAGCTCAACCCTACTCTTATATAAAAAATTCTCCTTCTTCTTCAAACCTAATCACATTTACAATTCCTCATATTAAATCATGTAAATAAATGTACAGGAGTTCCTAGACTAAATTTGGATAACATGAATCTTTTTTTGAAGCTCCACGAATTTTTCGCTACTCAAATACGGGCAGTCGCGGGGAGAGTTTTCTCCAGTGGCTAGCTTTATAGCAAACCCGTAACATGTGGAAACGCCGCACTCTCCACAATCTTTTTTCGGCAAAAAATTGTTGATTTCTAGAGGGCTTAACTTAGTTTTGCTCCCTATCAACTCGGGGGAAGGCTTCCCGTGGCGATTCACATAAATAGAAGCTCGGTTTAAAAGTTCTTTAACGTATCTTAAGATATTTTCAGCTTCCTCCCTATCCCTAAGGTTTGTAACGGTTATTTTCCCAGCACCGAAAATTGTGATCAGATGTTCTTCAAACATAAAGCTCATAGACTCTGACTGCTTATTGTATGTGGCTTGTGGAAGGTAAAGGTAAATAGCGGGAAGCAAATCATCCAACTTTTCATTAGTGGTTCCCACAACCCGGATTCTCTCGGAGCTTGTTAAGCACGGGAGAACTTCAGATATTTTAACCTCCTTTATTTTTGGGGGAATGAGTAGATTAATCAGGGAAGACCCCTTTTGCTTATCATCAACCATATTATTATCCTCCATACGCAAATACTGAAGCATCACACTTATTTTCAGCACACATTTATAATTCTTAACAGACTTTCCATCTTTATCAAATTCAACATAGAAAAAAAGGCATTTAAATTTATTGCTATATTAAAAT
>NZ_JBRAKS010000376.1:0-3623 GCF_052745115.1 Candidatus Jordarchaeum sp. | reverse complement strand
GGAGGGACCTCGAGTGAATCTTGTAGCCAACAAGAGTTTTGGGGATGATAAGCCTTCCATAACTTTCTACGCTCACACCGATGTAGTACCAGTAGAGGAGGAGTGGAGTGTTCCCCCCTTTGAGGGTATTGTTAAGGAGGGGAGAATTTACGGACGGGGAAGTAGCGACATGAAAGGATTTATAGCTACGGTTCTCCTAGTCCTCAAAGTAATAAACGAACTCGGCTTAAAACCCAACTATAACATAACCTGTGCTATGTGTACGGATGAAGAAATCGGTGTCTACCCCGGAGTCTATTATCTAGCAGACCAAGGATACCTCAAGGGAGACGTGATATGCGGTGAAGCAGTCCATCAAATAATAGGTATTGGGACCGCGGGAAGCATTGTTTTCGATGTTACGGTTAAGGGCAGATCGGCACACACTATGGCCTTCTGGACCGCCATAAACGCGGTTGAGAACACCGTGCCAGTTCTTGAAGAACTCCTAAAACTTAAGGAAAAAGTCATGGAGAGGCGATCCGAAGTACCGGGGCTACCCACACCCTATGGGGATAAAATGATGCCTCTCTTCTCAATAAACGTGATAAAAGGCGGTGTAAAAGACAACATCATTCCCAGCGAATGCCGATTTTCAATCGACCGCAGATACATACCGGAAGAAAAAGAAGAGGAAGTAGTGGCTGAATTCATGGAAGCCATAGAAGCCGCAAAAAAGAGGAGCAAAGCTCTCACAATAGAAACCAACGTAATAAGAACATACAAACCCCTGAAAATCTCACCCCAAAAACCGATCGTGAAAAAACTGGCAGCCGCAGTAAAACACGTAACTGGTCAAAATGTCGGCTACTTGGGCGCAGCGGGAGCCACAGACATGGGATATGTGGCAGAAAAAGGACACGATGTAGTAATCATGGGGGTAGGCGACCTACTATCAAATTTCCACGGAGCAGACGAAAGTATAAATATAGAAGACATGACCAAATACGCAAAAGAAATAGTCCACCTATTATGCTTCCAAAAAATGTAAAACACCTAACAGCGAACAGAAGAGTAGATCGAGAATCAATTATGATACTCTACATAAACTTTTATAATAAAAACACCTAATAAAAACGATAAACGCCAGCAATCTGAAAAATTAAAGGAGTGAAATACGAGATGTCAATCCCCGGTTACATAGACTATAAAAGAAGAGAATTCTGTAAAGACGTAAAATGTCGAATCCAATTAGAATTGGAAAAACAGAAGGAAGGCTCCGAAGAATACGAAAGAATCAGAAACCTTTGCAAAAACGAATGCGTATACACCACTTATCAGTTCCACCACTGGCTAATAGATAAAGGATACCTAATAGTCAGACCCGAAAAGTGAAGCAGAAAAGGGATTGAAAGCCTAAATCAAATAACACTTCACTCGGAGCACGAGAAATCCCCCTTTTACCGCTTTATCACTTTGACTACCCTTATAATAACCTTTTCAGATTACGGAGTATGAATTACGCTTTTTTTCTAGCCTTTTCTTTTAAAGAATCTATCCACTTATCCAGAGATTCTTTTATTGCCAACCTCTCTCCGTTTTGAATTTTTTGTATAAAACCGTTTAGCAGTGTATCGGGGGCCTCCCTTCCCGAGGAACCGAAAATCTGGTCCAGTTTAGAAGAAAAATCCACAAATCGATCTCGATCTCCATCCCAATCCTCCAAATTGCCATAATCTCTAATGAATTCATCCCTAACAATTTCAAGCTTATCCTTAACTGAATCATCCCTATCTGTATAGGCTCCTAAAATAAGATTGTTAATAACCAGAAACACAAATTTCTTATCCTTCAAAAACACGCTCTCAATATTGCGACCACTAATATTACTCCCAAAAGAAAACACGGCACTCAGAAACCCCGAAACCAAGTTCTCATCCATCTCAGATTCTCCATAACCACGAAAGATTACACACTCACCACTCTTCCTAAACAAGTAGAAATTATGAATCATTCTCAAAGTCCCCGAGTCGTTGTCTATAATTAAATAAAAGTAGAAAATTCTATTAAATATTGTTCTTTCAAACCTTATCCTAACTTTAGCGGAGTTTATATACCCCCTCTTTAAAAGAAGAGGGAGAGGCTTTTTCAGATGGACATATATTGGCTATTGTTCAATCCCATGATGTACGAACTACTCAATATAATATTCGGATTCATCTTAATATTAGGATTAGGTCTCTTTATTTACAATATAATATTGCTGATCACGTATTATCGTAAACGCCAAGTAATTCCCCGCCTGATTCTAAGCCTGATCTTAATCGGGATGACGGTGAGATGGGAATTGATTCTACCCGCCGTATCGGAAATAATGGGAGGAGTAGTGCAATACTACGGAACCTTTATGCTATACCTAATTTACCAGTGGCTAGCTCAACACGGAATCCCAATGACCCTGTTCTTACTATAATCAACATTTAAAATCATTGAAATATTTTATCTTTACTTTCTCAGATACAATAAAACAGACAAAGAAATGCTAATGAACAAAGTGTTTTAACATTTTAACACCAAAATCACTGAGAGGCGGTTACAAACACTCCCTAAGCTGATACTGAACCAGGTATAAATTCAGGAAAAAGAGAATTCTTCGGAGACGTTCTCCTTCTCTTGAAAACTATGCGTATCATAAATCTGGGATAGGAGGACTCTTCCAAATAAATCTTATTTTGACATTATTGATATGTCGTAGTAAATTTTAAAAAGCATTATCATATAATAATTATATGGTGTTATATGTGGCTAAGGACTTAACCACCATCCAATTAACGAAGACCGTAAGGGAACAATTGAAAAAACTAGGCTTGAAAGGGGAAACCTATGACGCCATTATAAGGAGACTAATTAAATTAGCCGAAAGTAGTATGGAAGGAGAAGGTTCCCCAACATACACTACAAAGGTATCCGAACACCATAGTGAAATACAGCAGATCGCAAAGATTGAAAATTTATTCAAGGATATCCACAAAAAATTCAGAGGCAAATTCAAAGACTGGAAAGAGGAAGATCATGAAGCAGACAAGCTGCTACTTCACTTAGCAAAAGAGGAAGAACCGCATGAAAATCATTGACACCATGGTTATAATACCCTCCCTAGATCAAAACCATCCACTCCACAGAGACGCCCTCAAACACCTCACAGCAGTCTCCTATTCAAAAGACATCTACATCCCATCAGCGGTATTGCTTGAAAGCGACCTCGTTATGAAAAATAACAGAATCCCCAAAAAAGACCGAGCCGAACTTTTTGAAAAACTAAGCCTAATAATCCCCAAAAACAAAGTACTACCAATCACCGCTACCATTCTCAGAAAAACCGTTGAACTGGAAGAGAACAAAAATTACTTCGACGCCCTCATAGCAAGCACAGCACTAGAATATAATAGTGAAATAATATCCAAAGATCCATTCTTCTCAAAACAAGGAATCAAAACCACATGGTAATCTAACTCCCCAATTTTTATGAACCGCTTTTAGAGTAAAGCAACCAGACCAGATTATGTAAGTTTTATGATGCAACCATGTGGGGTTTACAGCAGTAGAAAGATTTAATGATAAATAATACCATTCTTAGACTTTAA
>NZ_JBRAKS010000375.1:0-3664 GCF_052745115.1 Candidatus Jordarchaeum sp. | reverse complement strand
GGAACCGAACACCATTTAGGCGGTGTCCTAAATGGGTAAGTTTCGGACAACGGTCTCTCTGACATCCCGGCAATTTTAGCACTTACTGAAAAAGAAGCTGCCATATGCTTTCGTCTCGTTAACGGGAGAACGGATTACGCTGGCTTTTGTGGAAAGGATCCAATATTCCTCAACTGGGTTAAAGATTTATTCATATATTACTGGGACAAAGGATAGAGAGTCTAGTGCGCCAGGCAGGTTCTGTACCTTAAATGATGCTAGCCTCTGGGCAATCGGTCCCAAATATGGAAAAGTTCAAGTTTTAGCAAACTTGGAGCCAGGCTAAGCTCCTTTGCGCCTTTTCCTCTTCTAACAAAAATAATACATTCCCTGTCTGATATTAAATCTGATAATCCTGGTTTTCCTCCTGGTCTCCTAAAAATCTTTAATGCTGTAGTTTTTGTTAGCATTTTGGATGCCTTTATCAAAGTTCCTGAAGTCTTTTCTTGAGTGGCAATAACGTCTGCCTGTTAGTGTCTTTTATGCTTCTTCTCTTCTTAGTTTGGAGATTAGTCAACCAAAAACTAACAAACGAATCATGGAACAACTTAATTCGGTGATCATAAACTTTTTAGAAATAATCTATAGTGTCTTGAAAAGTTTTTGAAACAAAACGACTGTGAAATCTGCCTTTTTATGGCTTCTTTTCGGTAAAGGAGCTTTTCTTCACAGTTAAAATGATTCAAAAACTTCGCTAAATACTATCAGCTCCTCTTTAGTTCGGTAATTTTTATATATTTTTGTCTGTTAAATTTATTTGACCAACAGGGAGTGGAAAGATGTGTTAGTGCGAGGTATTCTGAGAATCTTTCCGTTCTGGACAGCTCTACAATCTTTTTATCTAAAAAGGATAGAGATTAGACCCTCTTGACAGGTTGCCTTACTACGGTGAGGCTTACGATTAACTGTAAAGTTGGGCATCACCACGTTTAATTTATTAAAAACTATGTGTGCTAAAACAGTTATTAAAAATTGACTTTCCGGGAAGGCGATTGGTTTGGAGTACACTTTAGCTCAGAAAGATGCGATTAATTTTAGGGATGGCAATTTGCAGATTGTTGCCTGTGCAGGTTCCGGTAAAACAGATGTTATTACCCGAAGAATAGCTCTGCTCATATCGGGTGGGATTAAACCTGAAAATTTTATAGCGTTTACTTTTACGGAGAAGGCTGCCGAGGAGATGAAGTTTCGAGTTAGGAAGCATCTCCAGGAATTAAGACCTCAGAATCCTGAGATTGGAGACATGTATGTTGGCACGATTCACTCGTTTTGTTTCGAATTACTGAAAAGGTTTAAACCAAAATATAGAGGTTATGATGTTCTAGATGAGAATAAAAGGATAATCTTTCTATCTAATTACACTAATTTTTTCCGTGTTCATTTGAATCATTTAGGTGACAGAAAGTATAGGAATATTGAAACATTTTGCCGGAGTGTTGATGTTGTACGGGAAGAGATGATAAATCCCGAGGATTTGCCGGATGAATTTAGGGAATACTATGAAAATTATCTAAACTTGTTGGAAGAGCAGAAGTTCTTGGACTTTTCGGGAATGATGTTCGAAGCTGTAAGGTTACTTGAAGAAGATTCCGAGTTCGCTGAAAAGGTGAGAAGACAATATAAATACTTGATTGTTGACGAATACCAAGACATAAATCCTCTACAGGAAAAACTAATACAATTAATAGCAGGCGAAAAGGGTAACCTGTGCGTTGTGGGTGACGATGACCAGTGCATTTACCCGTGGAGGGGAAGTAACGTTGACAATATCCTAACATTCAGGAAAAGATACAAAAACGTAAAGTCCGTCCCCGTTTCCACAAATTTCAGAAGCAGCGAAGCCATAATCGAATCCGCAAGAAAACTGATTGAAAAAAATTCCTCTAGGTTGGATAAAAAAATTGAAGTGTGGCCGGAACGGAAAATTCATTTCGAGTCCGGAGACATATACGCAGTATTTTTTGAGGATGAAGAGGATGAAGTGAATTTTGTAATAAATAAAATAGAACACCTCCGAGGAACACGATATTTTAACAACAAGGGAGAAGAATTTTCCTTAGACTATAGGGATATAGCCATATTTTTTAGATCGGTAAGGACATCTGCCGGACCCTATATTAAAGCCTTTAAGGATAAGGGAATTCCATACATCGTTAAAGGCGGGGGAAAACTATTTGAACAAGACGAAGTGAAACTGGCAGTACAAAGTTTAGCTTATTTGGGTAATTCCAGTTTTGGTGAAGAGGAAGACGACCCCGAACTGATTGCAGAACTTTACCATACTTGTTTCGGAAAGACCGGAGACGCAGAAGGGTTTATCGAGAAGTTAGATTTTCTGAAGGAAGAACTCGGAGAAGACGATTTTATAAGCCTCCAAGAATTATACTACAAAGTTTTAAGCTGCATAGGCGCTACAGATTTTGAGTTCACCGAAACACAGTACTACAATTTCGGAGTCCTAAGCCAAGCAATCTCCGATTTCGAAGCCGTATACAAAACGATAAAAATTAAAGATATAAAGTACTTTCTCGGCTACATCAAAGGATACGCTGAACGGAACTACGAAGAAGGCGGCTCAGACGACCCAACAAAAATCAACGCCGTAAAAATAATGACCATACACAGAGCCAAAGGCCTCCAATTCCCAGTAGTTTTTATGCCCAACCTCGTAAAAGGCAGATTCCCCTCAAACGCAAAACCCCAACAATGGCATATTCCACCCCACCTTTTCGACATTGAAAGGTACGAAGGAACAGAGGAAGACGAAAGAAGACTATTTTACGTAGCTGTAACCAGAAGCGAAAAATACCTCTTCCTATCTGGAAGCACACATCTCATAGAAGGCGTAAAAAGAAGAAAACCCTCCCTGTTCTTCGAAGAATTCCCGAAAGATTATGCGTTAACCAAGCCCATTAAAGACCCAACAAAACGAGAAAAATTAGAATTATCCAAAGTGGAGTCACTCAAAGGATTCCCCACATCCTACAGCGAACTAAGATACTATGACAGATGCCCCTACGATTACAAGCTAAGATTCATATACGGATTCAATCCCAAAATAGCCATCGCCCTAGGCTACGGAAAATCCATACACAACATACTAAACATCATCCACAACAAATTTAAACAAAAACCACCAACCAAAAAAGAAATTACAAAGATAATAGATGAAAACTTCTATCTGAGATACGCACCAGAAAAATTCATGGAACGAATCAAAAACAGTGCCAAAAAAATCATCAAAAATTACGTGGATAAATTCTCAGGAGAATTCAACCTAATACTAGAAACAGAAAAAGCATTTGAATTCGCCCTAGGAAACGCCCTCATCTCGGGTTACATTGACCTCATAAAAAGACTAAACGACAAAGGAGAAATCGAAAGCATAGAAATAGTCGACTTCAAAGAACACGATGACAACGAATTAGCCACCGACTATGAAAAACAACTAAAACTATATGCAATCGCCTCCCTAAAAGCATTAAACCTAAACCCCAAGAAAGCCACCGTATACCACCTAGACGAAGGCAACACGTCCCAAGTAGACATAAGCCAAAAAGAACTAGAAAAAGTGGAAAAAGAAGTAAAAAAACAAGTCGAAAACATAATGAACAGAAAATTCCCA
>NZ_JBRAKS010000374.1:0-3674 GCF_052745115.1 Candidatus Jordarchaeum sp. | reverse complement strand
AAATGTTCTCTCCTTTATAAACAAAACCAAATAAACCTAAGAAATACTGGTCCCGTCTTGTAAAAGGCATAAAACACGGATATTTTTTGAGAAATTTTTCTGGGTTTTTTGAAAGTTTCTGAGGGTGGATAGGGTTATGTTTTTGTAAAAAATTTTAAATATGGGATGAAGGAATTTCTGCGTGGTACGTTACAAATATAACATAGTTATTAGATGTGATTCTTATGAGTGGTGAAGAGAAGCTTTCGGATGCCGGTTTGTGGAAGGGCTATTTTAAGACGGGGATAACCGATCTACCGCCAGGCAAGATTCTGATAAGAGGTTATCCTCTGGAGGAGTTAATGGGAAATATCAGCTTTGCCGAGGTCCTCTACCTTATTTTAAAGGGTGAACTGCCCTCAAAAGAAGAAGGAAAATTGATGGAGGCAGTGCTTTTTGGCATCGTTGATCACGGATTCTTGAGCTCAGCGTCACCCCCAGCCAGATACGTGGTCTCGGGTAATCCGGATCCCATACACGGAATAGTTAGTGGAGTCTTAAGTATCGGACATTTTACGGGTTCGCCTCGAGCTAGTGGAGAAATGCTCAAAGAAGCTTACCAAATTATGAAAAGTGAAAAATTGAGTATAGGGGAAACCGCCAAGAGGATTATTACAAAATTCAGGGAAAAAAAGAAAAGAATACCAGGTCTTGGACACCCATTATACACCATAGATCCAAGAGCCGCTAGACTAAGAGAGTTAGCGGAGAGATACGGTAAGCTTGGAGAGTATGTTAAACTCATGGAAGCGATTCACGACGAATTTGTGAAGACAAGAGGGAAGGAGATTCCAATTAACACCGATGGAATGATGGCTGCGGTCATGGCGGAACTGGGATTTGACCCCCTAGAAATGGAAGCACTGGGTGTAGTTTCTTACCTACCAGGTATTATTGGACACACCATTGAAGAACTAAAAACGGGACAGATAGTCCGAATAATTCCGCCCGTTATCACACAGTATACTGGACCTGCAGAGAGGCATTTACCTAAAGAAAGAATAAAAGAAGATTAAAAATCTATATTTCCGAAATCCGGAATTTCCGCAGAATTACTTTCTTTTCAATTATATTTCTGACAATATTAGATTTAGATATAATATTTAGAAAAGAACACTAACATTTTAAAAAAATTAACTTCCTATTAATTATGAAAAACGGCAATTATTTGAGTTGAAAGCTTGTTAAAAAAATTGAAATGAATCTTGGAGGAGACACTATGGATGTGACTGAAGCTATTGAGACCAGGCAGAGTATTAGGAAATTTAAAAGTGATGATGTTTCTGATGAAATTATTTTCCAACTTTTAGATATGGCGAGAAAAGCCCCCTCGGCAGAAAATGCCCAACCTTGGGAGTTTATTATCATTAAAGATCAAAAGATCAAAGGAGAAATAATTGAAACGCTTAAAGCAGGTATCGGAGACAAGGAATTAAACAAATTTGTGAAAGATTTTTTAGCCCCAATGGTGAGTGAGGCGGTGGGTTTCCAAGTTCCTGTCCAGGCCCTTATTAAGGGTGCAGGATATTATCCTCTTCTTAACGCTCCAGTATTAATTGCTGTCTGTATGAAGGACCCAACAGCTCTATTCAAATCTTTTAAAGAAAATTATAGCAAGTACCGGGATATTATCTTTATTTGGTTTGTTCTAAGTATTGGCGCAGCAGTTGAAAACCTTATACTTACTGCAGTCCCTAAAGGACTAGCAACCTGCTGGACCTCCGGATTCATGTTTGGTGAAGAGAGGGTTAAAAAAATCCTAGAAATTCCAGAAGGTGTCAGATTATTATCTATAATTGCTCTCGGTTATCCTGAAAAAAATCCGTTCAAAACTCCTAGAAAACCTTTAGAAGAAATCGTTTACCTAGATAAATATTCAAAAGCACACCCAGCCTTAACAAGCAAATCTCCAAGTTTGTAATATTAAAAGTTATTTTTTTGATAATCATAGTATTTTACTAGGGAGTGGTAAGCGGCTACTCCGTCTTGCGGGGTCTCATAGACTGGGATGCCTCTCTGTTTCAAATCTTCAATCACAGGACTATCCTCTAGCGCATAAATTTTTACCGTTAGTATTGGTTTCTGGTATTTGTCTAATAATTTTTCCAATTCTTTTGCCAGTTCAATTTCTTGTTGGGATGCTAACTCCCTTATTTCAGGTAAATAATGTATTTTAGCAAAAGCTTCCCTCATACCAGGTCCGATTAATACTACCCCATCTATATTTTCCTTTTTTAGAAGTGTTTCGATGATATCACTAAGAGCCTTGGATGAAAATGCTCCGTCCGTGGTATCTATTGGATTTCCTTTACTCCAGTGAGGTGGTAAATACTGGCTTATGTATTCAATCTCATTATTTGTGAGGGAGGGAATTTCTAACCCAGCTTCTCCAAGGTAGTCACTAGTTATCACACCCCAACCCCCACCGATTGTCATAATGCCCACCTTTTTTCCCTTGGGTAGGGGCTGTGTGCTAAAAGCGGCAGCGATTCCCACCATTTGATCAATGTTCTTTACTTGTATAATACCTGTTTGGCGAAAAACCGCTTCACATATCTCATTTGCTCCTGCCATCGCCCCCACGTGTGCCATAGCGGCTTTTTTACCCAGCTCGCTTACTCCAGACTTATAGAGTAGTAGGGGTTTTTTCTTGGTTGCCCTCTTAGCAGAATTCATGAAGCCCCGACCTTCTTTGATACCCTCTAAATACATCATGATGACTTTGGTTTGAGGATCTTGGGTATAATAGTCTATTAGCTCATGCATTTTAATGTCCGCTTCGTTTCCCGCGTTAGTGTATCTGCTCACTCCAATCTTGTATCTTTTTGTCCATCCCATCATAGCAACGCCGGGAGAACCACCCTGAGTGATAATACCAACATTTCCGAATTCTGGCCTCGTTGGGGAGAGAAGAGCATGCATACTTACTGAAATACTGCTTACCCCATTACAGTTACCTCCCGTGAAGCGCAGCTTACCCTTTCTAGCTATTTTCACTATTTCATACTCAAGCTCTTTTCCTTCCCGTGTTCTAACCTCTGAGAAGCCAGCGGAAATTAAAATGCAAGCCTTAACATTATTATCAACACAGTCTTGCATAGCTTCCTCTACAACGTGCGCAGGGGTAACTATAACAGCTAAATCGATATCCTCAGGTATCTCCCTTAATGAGGGATAAGCTTTCATATCATTGTAAACTTTTGCCGAATTGGGGTTCACAGCGTAAAAGTTTCCAGTATATCCCCCATCAAGTATATTCTGAGCAACTATGCTACCCACACTCATAAATCTTTTTGAGAGCCCGATCATAGCAGTTGATCTTGCATTGTAAAGCGGATGAAGCTGCTCGATTATTGAATTCAACATCAAGCCTCCACCGAAACTAATTGTTAGCAGTTTAGAGTCGGTATACTAAGGTTTTTATGTGTGTAAAATCTATCCAAAGTTTTCTATTATTGGGAAGAGGTAGATAATTTTTATGAGTTTTGTTATGTTTGAAGCTTGATTAAGAATATATCGGTAGGTACTGCTGTTAAACAAAAGATAAGAAAAATTTACATTAGTTAACTAATGATTCTGAGGGGTAGAATAGACTGTTGAGTTATTTTAATGTTTAATAATCTATTATTTTATAT
>NZ_JBRAKS010000373.1:0-3680 GCF_052745115.1 Candidatus Jordarchaeum sp. | reverse complement strand
GAAAGCAACATTTCATCCTTCACACTTCCACAGTGGGAGCACTGCTTCGTGGAGGAAAAAAAGGATCATCCTCCACCACCACGCTGCCGTACCACTGGGCTTTGTAGTTTTCAACCTCTTCCTCGTTCTGCGCGGCGTTCTTAATGTAGGGTTTTAGGAGGTTATAGCCTCTTCTCCGGAGGAGCTTGTAGAGTGAGTTTTTGTGGTAGGACACGCTGAACTTCTTCTCTACGTGAAAGAGTACGAGCTTCGTAGCCCAAAGGTCGTAGTCGTAACCAGACTCCCTCGGAGATTTGGCCAGGTCCTCATCGAGTTCCTTCAGCTCCTCCTCACTAAGCTTAGGAGGTCTGCCAGCTCCCTTTCCAGGCTTGAGTCCCTTAAAACCGCCCAGGTTCCACTGCTCAACCCACCTGAGCAGTGTCCTCTCACTTATCCTTACGGCGTCGAGGACAGGCTTCCTTTCATATCCCAGGGCAAGCATCCTAATTGCGGTAAGTTTATTCAGATACCTTACATCTCCCCTTGCTCTACACTTATCAATCTCAGCATCAATCTCGCCTAAGTCAACCCTCCTGGTGAGCACCTTAACACGCCTACCCAACAGCATCACCATAAAAAATACACATTTAAATGACAAAAATATTTCGAAATACTATAGTATTAGTTACAAGTAAATACGAGAAATTGTAGTGGAAACGGTTCATAAGACATGGTTCCACAAGTTTGAAACAAGAATCATCTAGGAGTAGGGCTTAATACTTCACTTTCTTTTTGCTGCGCTAATCCAGTTTTCCACATCTTTTTTTGTGAAGCTGTATCCTTTTGGTACAGCAACTTTTCCCATCTTCATCGCTGACTGCATTTCTTCATAAAGTTCATCTGGTTTTCGTTTTGCCAAATCTTCTAAGGAGGTCACTCTTGCTCCTACTACCATGAGTTCTGCCTCCTCCTCCTCTATTTCGTCCAATAGTAGAAGCTTGGCCATGTTAATCCACATTTCAGCTTTTTTCTTGTTGACCCTCGCCGCAGTGGAAACTTCGTCTGGAGAGGAGTTAGCCAGTTGGGATAAAGTTTCAATTTTCGCATTTTGTAGACGTGTGGCGTGCACTGGGCCTATTCCCTCAACCTGCGCTAACCCTAGCTTAGCTCTGGGCACAGGTTTTGGGGCTTTCGCTGCAACAGCTTTTGCCGCCCTTGGTTTTTTAGCAGCCTCTTCCCTAGTGGGCTTTTCAACCTCTGCTTCTACCGCTGGTTTTTCAACTTTCAACATTCTCCAAGTTGCTATTCCGAAGATGCTGCCAATGATTGCCAATCCTCCACCTAGAGATGCCACAATGTAGTTAGCGAAGATGCCACTAATTATCTCAATGGCGCCCAGAATAATTATGCCTATGACAACCCCTTTGACCCATTTTGCAGCAGCCAAGGGATATGACAACGTTAGAACACCCGCACCGGATACTAAGCCAAGTATAATCCAGAATCCACCCTGCATGCTGGGCAGTATTGTTGCATACAATTGAGCCAGTACCAAGCTTATTAAGATATCCTCGTAAATTCCAAAAATTCCTGTCTGAGACATTAGAAGGCTACTCCAGTTGAGGGTGGGAAAAAGGGCAGATCCGCTAAAGAAGACGCCGATGTATCCTGCGAAGAAAGCTAATAAACCGCCTGTAGTACTTAATTTTTCATTTAATATTAGTCTTCACCTCAATAGTTTATTACTTAAAATTGAGAATATAAATATATAACTTTTTTTATAATGTTTTACTAGAAATCTAAAGTCAACAAGTTAAAAAAGAGCGCAAAATCTAACAAAAATCATAAAAAACTAAACTCCCAGTCCGGGAACCCTAACTGAAACAAATCGCAAACTCTTGAATAAAATTCCAAGTATGATGGCATCCCCCAGTTGCAACCAATGATCGTGAGTCAATAGGCGGTAGACAAAACCATAAAAAGGGCAGCAAATTTGCGGTAACATTAACATGTTTTGAAATCAGCTACTTGATTTCCCAAATCAGGTGGAATTAGATGAGCTCTAAGCAAACTCCTAGTAAGTTGCAGAAGTCATTGGCTCTGGTTTGCTAGATGAAAGTTAAAAAAGCGTCATAGGGAGTAGGGATGGAATTTTTCAGAACTGTTTAGAAAGCAGGTTAAAAATGGCATTTTGTCTATTATATGGTCTCATTGAAATATTTTTCTATAATTAAGGGCTTTAAAATGGGTTTTCAACACATAGAAGGGGGTGACTAGTCCAAAAAATATGTCTTTCTGGTAATTGCTCCTCAATTGAAGTAAGCGTTTAAAAAAGGTTTCAGGTAATTTAAGATTCGTTAAAAATTTTATGGCAGGAATTAGTCCTGGATTCTTTTTTTTTAAAAAGTAGTAAGATGCTAGAACACTCCACTTTGCAGCCTCCATCTCATACATAGTTGCCTTCGAAGTGAGGGGATAAAGGACGAGTGAGAAAAGACTCAGACATAGATTCATCGCTAAACTCTTAATCAGTGTTAACACCGTGGGCTTGGAAAGTACAGTTTTACTCAGAACGTCCTCGCCATAAATTTTTTTCGCTCTACTCAATACACTTCCAAACACGATTGAGGAAGGAGACAAAAGTTTGGACATTAAACGGTTCGTGGAAAAGACTTGGGAAAAACTTCCCCCTTCAACATCCCTTTTCCGAGAGACAAAATGGGAAATAAACATGCCAGTATCCTTCTCTATCACCCTCAAAACCCCTCCTATAAACGAAGAATCTCTAGAAACAAGCTCATATTTAATCGCAAGACTCTCCAACAGGCCATTAATACGCTTAATTTGCCCTGAAGTAACCCCATCATCAAGCACTACCAGTAAATCCAAGTCACTAATATCACATCCCTCCCCATCAACCATACTCCCAAATATATACAAAGCTACAACTTTTTCAGTCCCCAGCTGGGAAAAAAGCAGGGAAAAAACATCATCCAGGTATCTTCGAACACTCGAAGGAAGAAAATCATAAAAGTTCACCGCCAATCCCTCTAAAAATACTAAAGACACCACTACAGTGATAAATAACTTAAAAGACTTTTAAAAATTTGCAATAGTCTTCTTCAAATTACGATTTAAACTAGTGCAAAACAACCAGCTATAAGAACTGCATAAAATCTAGTCAATACATAGAACACACATCAAACAGCTAGATTAAGAATTGGCATTTTTCCAGCGAAACTTATAATAAGTGTCAAAAGATTTTCTGCCTCTCTAAGGTACTTTCATTATGCCAATTTCTTCTTCCTCATCGATTATTTAATTTCAATATTTATCTCGACTATGATCCGTTAGGCCAGTTTACATTTCCAAGATTGTTAAAACAGTGAAAAAACCCATTCCGCATACCCAAAATGAAAAAATTAGAATGAAAAGTAGCAATAATACAAGTTCAAGTTTCAAGTGTTCACTTTCACTTAAAATATATTTAATCATAAATTGTTACGCTAAATAATTTAAGCTTAAGAAATTTTCTAAAAAATAAATAACTGAATTCGGTGAACACAAAAAAAGGATTTATTTTGTAAAAACCGATGGTACGCGTTAGCATCTTAGGGAAAACATGAAGACCACATGTCTTTCATAGCAATAAAAAACTTTCAATCTCCGTAGCTGGAGAACGGTTTTTGCAAGGGTTGTAC
>NZ_JBRAKS010000372.1:0-3713 GCF_052745115.1 Candidatus Jordarchaeum sp. | reverse complement strand
AACCGAACACCATCTGGAAGTGTCCTAGATGGGTAAGTTTCGGACAACGGTTAAAAACCAGCGAGCTATGATCAGAATTTCTTCTAAAATATCATAGAAGATTAAAACTTTATACATTACTAATTCTATTTATAATAACCTAAGTCATCATAAGTGTGTGATTTTTTAGGAGGGAGAAATTTGTCTAAAGGAATATATGAGAGTAAACCTTGGCTGAAACACTATGACTCCCACGTCCCAAAGACCCTCGAATATCCAAACGTGTCATTATCTCACTTCGTAGATGCTTCGGTGAAAGAATTTCCAGAGAGCCCCATGATGATTCAGGGAAAGAGGATAATATCCTTCAAAGAGTTCGGCAATTACAAAGATAGCTTCGCAGCCGCCCTCACAGAAATGGGGGTAAAAAAAGGAGATAGAGTTGGAATATACTGTCTAAACATGCCCCAGTACCTGATAGCTCTCTACGGAGCTTTTAAAATTGGGGCGGTACCCACAGGAATTAACCCACTGCTCACCCCGAGAGAGCTCAAATATATTGTAGATGACTCTGATGCGGAAACAATTGTAGCCCTAGACCTCTTCCTGCCCCGAGTACAGGAAATAAGAAAGGAAACGAAATTGAAAAATGTAATAGTAGCAGGTCTGGGCGACTTCCCACAAGAAGGCCCTCTACCTGAGCCACCAGAGTATGAAGGAGCCGTATCGTTCCTAGAACTTCTTAAATATGAGCCAAAACCCCCTGAAGTAAAAATAAATCCCAGAGAAGACTGGGCTCTACTCCAGTATACCGCGGGCACTACTGGTTTACCTAAGGGAACAATTCTCACCCATGAAAATATGGTTAAGCAAACCACCCAACTCATTGCTTGGCTAAAATTTGAGAGAGGAAAAGAGATTGTTTGCTCATCTTTCCCATTCTTCCACCTGGCGGGTCTAGAGTTCAATATAGGATGCGTTTCTCAAGCAGCCGGCCAAATACTCATAGCCAATCCCCGAGACATTGAGGGAACAATAAATCTAATCGACCAGTACCATCCAACAATTATATGTAACGTGCCCACAATCTACATCCAGTTGCTAAGACACCCAAAATTTGAAAAGTCAGCAATAAAAAAGGCGAAAATGTTTATAAGCGGAGCCGCAGCCTTCCCCCCAGAGATCATAAACGAGTATAACAGCAAAACCGAAGGAGTAGTACTCGAAGTCTGGGGAATGACCGAAGCCAGCCCCGTACTCACAGCAAACCCAGTCGATGGGCTAAGAAAGGTGGGATCTGTAGGTATTCCCCTTTCAGACACCATAGTTAAAGTGGTAGATCTAGAGACCGGAGAAGAAGAGCTTCCTATTGGTGAACAAGGGGAACTTGTAGCTTATGGTCCTCAAGTGTTCTATAAGGGCTACTGGAAGAAAGCGGAAGAAACCAAGAAGGCTTTGAAGGAGGGCTGGTACTATACTGGCGATATCGGTTACATGGATAAGGACGGTTACTTCTATATTGTTGACCGGAAGAAGGATATAATCAACGTTTCCGGCTATAAGGTGGCTTCAAGAGAGGTGGATGATGTTCTGTTTGAGCACCCTGCAGTGAATATGGCTGCGACTATAGGTCTCCCGGATCCGGATAGGCCGGGAAGCGAAATTGTAAAAGCTTTCGTTATATTGAAGGAAGGATACGAGGGAAGCCCTAAGCTCGCTGAGGAGATTAGACAGTTTCTAAAGAAAAGTTTGGCACCTTATAAGGTTCCGAAAATAGTTGAGTTTAAAAAAGAGTTACCTCTTAGTGCTACGGGAAAAGTTCTCAAGAGAGAGTTGAGAGAAGAAGAAAAAGCCAAAATGAAAAAGTAGAATAACTTCATTTTTATTTTTTTATCGTTAAATTATCTACACCTTTATTCTGCTTTATGTGATTTTCTTTATTGCAGCATTTCTAATAATGTCCAGTGCTTCATATCCCATGAAGTGGCTTGAATTATATGTTCCTTAAATTGGGCTACTAACATTAGGGAATTTTATCGATTCTGAAATGCACCGTAGTAGGTTTAAGTCTTGCAATTTTTTTATCTCTTATTTGAGATGAAGATCAATTTAAAAGTAACTTGAATCGAATAGTTATTGTAATCTATTTACAAAGTGTAGGATTGAAATTTATGGAAAAAGAATGATAAAAAGTTTAATGATACTTTAATATGTGTGTGATTACACATTATAGATTGATGTGCGTCATAAATTGGTGGGTGGTTTCATTTAATGATTCAGGGAATTTACATTATTGACAATCGGGGTATCTGTATTCTTTTCAGAAAGTATGGTTCAATTGAAGTAGATGAAAACCTTATAGGGGGTTTTTTAACTGCGATACTTAGGTTCTCGACCAAACTCATTAAGGGAGAGGACAATTCTGAGATTCTTAGGGAGATTTTACTTAAAAATTACCGAATTCTATACGAGTCCCATGAAAGTGTCAAGGTTGTAGCTATCGTGGATAAGGAAGACAATGAAGAATTGGTCAGAGACCTATTATCTAAACTGATGGATAGCTTCGTTAAACAGTTTGATTCTCAACTTCAAAACTGGAATGGAAATGTGCAACCGTTTTTAGGATTCGAAGAAAAGATGGATAAGGTGGTCATGGAGAGTGAACTGGGGGAGCTGATTCTTTCTGAGTTAGCAGGGGCTATGCCTAAGGCAACTGTTTCCAAACCAGATATATCAAAAACCCCGGCGTTGTCATTGAAGCAAATTCTGAGAAGATCAAAAACCTTTATGTTTAAGACCATTCTGGCTGGAGATAAAGAAGTAGGGAAAACTAGCATAATACGGAAGACCACTGAAAACATTTTTCAGACTGAATATGTTCCCACTATTGCGTGCGACTTTGCAGTAAAACAATTAGAAATGGGAAAGAATAAGGTACGGTTACATTTCTGGGACTTCGCGGGTTCTGCCAGTTTCAAGCAGATGAGGAAGGAGCTTTATATTGATGCGGATTTAGCAGTTCTAGTTTTTGACTTAACTAATCCAGAGTCATTTAAAAACCTAGAAAAATGGCGTCAGGAAATAATAAACTCGTTTGGACCCCTCAACTTGATAATTGTGGTGGGAAACAAAATTGATCTAGAGAGAAAGATACCGGTGGAAGAATGTTTGAAATACTCCGAAAGCATTAATGCACCCTATTTTGAAACGAGTGCTAAACTGGGAATAAATATAGAAGAAATTTTTAAAACCGTTGCAAAAATCTTAGTGGAAAGAGGGTAAAAGCGCAATTAGATTCCACAAATAAATTAATCTAAAAATTTTCATTTATTGTAATAAATTGGATTCCTAAAAGTACTTTCTTTTAAATTTCTTCAATTAATTTATCCTCTCCTCTAGGTATAGTTCGATAGCCCCTTTTATTCTTATCATTAAATCATCTAGGGTTCACAACAGTAGAAAGATTTAATGATAAATAATACCATTCTTGGACTTTAATCATGAACCCAAACATCCGCAGAGACGTCCAATACAAGGCTACAACCCTGCCCACGAGAACCAAGTCGGCAATCAGCGTGGAGAACAAAAATCCGCTAAAAGGAACCACTGCTGGGCAAAGCAAAGGTTTCCTTCCAAAGGCGGACCACGGCTTAAACGCTGCCTAACCACGCCCTCGCCACCGCCAGTTGAGCGGAGACACACACAAAACGTCTGCAAGAGCGGAGAGGCACAAT
>NZ_JBRAKS010000371.1:0-3714 GCF_052745115.1 Candidatus Jordarchaeum sp. | reverse complement strand
CTTCTATATATTATAATATAGGGAAAAAATGTAAGAAGTGGTTAAAGATGAAGATTTATGTGCCCTTAAAAGAGAAAAAAAATCCTGGTGCGACTATGTGGGTCGCAAAAGTCGGGCATGGGTCGAATATAGCTTTTTATGCCGTTTCAGAAAATATGGACGAGCTCTATGAATCTATAACTGACAAAGCTGAAAACCACTATTTTGGACTATTGGAACTTGAAAAGAGTTTTATTAACGTAAAAAAGGCTCGTTTAGGTCAGGTAGATATATCGGAGACCATAATAAACTCAGCGACAAGAAAAATTGAAGAAACCAATTATGAGGATGCTAAAATACCCCCAGGTATTTTGATCCCTCTAGAATTAGAGTTGGTTCCGGTAGTTAATTTTGATCCTGATGATCTAGATCCCGAATTCAACCGATTTGTCGAAGCCAGAAACATACTATCCAAGGAAGAGATAAAAATTCTTAACGGATTAAAAGCCAAATCAAAACTCACGCTAATATTAAAAGAAGACGCGCTTGTTTGGCAGTGCCAAACCGATGCAGAAAAGATGAATTACGACGCTTTCACCGGAATGAAACTAGAAAAAGAATTAACAAATTAATGGAGCAGATGAAAAAGATGAATTTAGAAAAAATGGTTCGTGGAGAATTCATAACCATCGCACTTTTTGACCCTCCAGAGGGAATAGACACCTTCAAATTTCTACATGAAGTAGAGGCATTTAGTGACTATGTAGACGCTATCATGGTTCCCGACTCAACTAATGAATACATACACATGAGTCCAATCATTCCTTGTATGCTCCTTGCTCAGTTCAATGTGGAACCCATTATGGAGATCGCTTATGGAAGCAGAAGTGAAAAAGCTGTTTTATCAGATGTCCTAGCAGCTTTAACCGCAGGTGTCCGAAACATAGTTTTTGTAGCAAAGAATGATGACGAAGCATACTGCGAAAAAAACGTACTTGAGGTCATAAAAGAAGTGCGAAAAATGGTGAATGAATTGAACTTCAATGAACCCGAATACGAGATAGATCTCACAATTGGTCTCTCCATTAATCCCTTAACTGAGGAAAGAGTTGATCTCCTGGAAGCCAAAGAATCAGGTGTGGACTTCATAATAGCACTTGAAACCTATGACCCCGCATTAATATTTGATATTCTTCATAAAGCCAGAGAGGCAGGACTATGCACTATAATGAAAATAGGGGTGTTCACTTCATTTAACCAAGCCAAATTCGCACACAAATTTATACCCGAACTTTATGTTTCTGATGAGCTCTTAGAAAAATTATGGAATGCAGAAGACCAGTTGGGAGCTGGCGTCGAATATGCTAAGGAGCATATACAAACATTAAGAGAGCTAGGCGCTGACGGAATATGTCTTATGCCTATCAGTGAACCACAAGCCTATGAGAAGCTCCATAATATCCTAAATCTTAGCGCTCAAAAATAAATAAACTTTCTATTTTTCTATTTCTGTACATTCCATTTTTAGGAAAAGTTTGGTAAAATACTGCCGTTTATCGTTATTTTTCCGATTTTTATTATATGTACATTAAATTAAGTGCTTATTTTAGTTCCTTTTATGCCGATTTTTGGAAAAAAATTAGATGTTTCTTTTCTTTTTTTAACTTTTTTTATTAATTTTTTTATTTTTTTGGAAAAATTTTCTAAAAATTTAATTCTTTCTGTATGTTTTATTTCCGTTTTAATTAATATTTCTTACTTATAAATATCTTTTTCTTTATTTTTTAGAGTTTTAATTTTCCTAATTTTGCAATTTTTATTTCCTAAAACATACCATTGAATTTATAAGCAAAAACCCTTCTAAAATGGAGTAGACAAAGGATGGAGGTAGATATAAAAATGGTGTTATTCGCTAAGGAAAAATTGGCCGCTATTGAGCTCGCGGAGCTCGTAAGCAGGGTAGACATGAAAGTGAGAGAGGATCTAGTAGAAGATATACTAGATGCCGTTTTGGAAACCGAAAACCCTGACGCCATGCCAGCAGAATATGCAAGAGCTGTCCTACAACTTTGGAGGCGTGGAAAACTAGAAAGTAACAATGGTTTAAGAGCTCTCTTCAAAGCAGCACTAAGCGTAGAACCTGAAAAAACCGCTCAGGTCTGCGAGAAACACGGATGCCAGGAACTGGCTGATTACATAAGAAGTACATAGAGTTCTCTCACTTATTTCATGTTTTAAAGTCTTTTAAACCAAATTTTTAGGAAGAGACAAAAATGGTAAAACTTGGAATAGAATTCGTACCCCAACAAAAGATCGATAAAATTGTGGCTTACATAAAAGAGGCAGAAGAAAATAATTTCGACTTTGCTTGGATCACCGACCACTACAACAATCGTAACACCTATGTTACCTTGGCTCTGGCTGCGATTCAGACAAAGAAAATCCGAATCGGAACTGGTGTTACAAATCCTTTTCTGGTAAATCCCGCAGTCACCGCTTCCTCAATAGCCTCTATTCATGAAGTTTCAAATGGGAGGGCAATAATGGGGATTGGAGCAGGAGATTCTACAACTCTTAAACAGTTAGGTGTGGAATGGAGCAAACCCTTAACCGCTGTCAAAGAAACCATAACAATCTGCAAACAATTATGGTCGGGAGAAAATGCTCAATTTGAAGGTGAAGTATTCAAGATAAAAAACGCCCGACTAAACTTCAAAAACAAATTCGGGCCAATCCCAGTGTACGTTGGCGCCCAGGGGCCCAAAATGCTAGAACTCGCAGCTACTATAGGAGACGGAGTGCTAATTAATGCTTCACATCCTATAGACATGGAACCAGCAACAACAAAAATTAAAGAAGAACTAAAAGCGAATGGCGACACAAAGGACTTCGACATTGCGGCATATACCAGCTTCTCACTTGCAGACACCGAGGAAGAAGCTAGGAAACTCGCCCAACCAGTAGTAACCTTTATTGTAGCAGCAACCCCCGCTATTGTACTAGAAAGGCATGAAATAGCAGAAGCAGACGTGAACGTAATACGAGAACTCCTATCAAAGGGAAAAATCCCCCAAGCATTCGCTGCAGTAACCGATGACATGATAGACGCCTTCTCAATCTCAGGAACAAAACAGATGGTCACAGAAAAAATGATCGACCTTAAAGAAATCGGAGTATCACAACTAGTAATCGGATCACCAATCGCCGAAGATAAAAGCAAAGCCATAAAAACCATAGGAAATGAAATACTACCCGAAATAAAAGATTAAAATTTTTTTAAACCCTAAAAACCCTCCCTTCACCCTATTAATGATTATATGCCTCTTATATTTTTAATTTAAAAAAGTATAAAATTCATTCATAGTCTAAATAATTTCATTTTAAAAATATTAATCCCATGATACGATTTTAATAATACTATTTTTTGGAAAATAAAATCAATTGAGGGACATCATCTTTTCATCCATTGAGGAAACACTTTTGAATCAATATTACAAGGTAATCTTTGGCGGGAAAGCCCCAGACTTCAGCCTCGGGGATGAACCGTCAAAAAGTTTATAGGCTGATGTGTTGACAGATATACTGGTATCAACAGATGGAATACAAGCATTCCCGAAACCAGGTCTATCTCATCAACTACCACCTCGTCTGGTGCCCCAAGCGTAGAAAGCCAGTCCTCATAAACAGTATCCCCGCTTTATTAACTGTTTTTCTATTCTGTTAATTGTCAGTTTA
>NZ_JBRAKS010000370.1:0-3747 GCF_052745115.1 Candidatus Jordarchaeum sp. | reverse complement strand
TCTGGTCAGCCCCCTCTCGGACTGAAGCGAAAAGCTTTTTCATAGCAAATATTAAAAGGGAAAGAGAAAGAAAAATGCTTAGTCAATCAAGGAATCCAGAAGCTCAATCAGCTCATAGAGTTCCAACTTGCTGCCAGATTCTCTAATACCATCCCTAAGATTGAGCCAACAGAACGGGCAGGACGTCACTATTGCTTCGGCACCGGTAGCCTCAGCTTCCTTAATTCTTTCAAACACTGAATTCATTGCTAGATCTGGGTACTGCGTTTTAACACCACCACCCGCACCACAACACCAGGTGTTTTCCTTGATTCTGTACATCTCTCTGAACTCGACACCCGGGATCTGGCTCAGCACATACCTTGGTAGTTCATACCACTCTTCTTTTTCTTTCTCAATTTTTCTGCTGTCCATGAACCAGTTGTTGCTCTCCTCTAAGCGTCTTTTCTCCAAGTCGTCTGCAACATGTCTAGTAAGGTGGCATGGGTCATGCCATGTAACTATCTTCTTAAACTCCTTTTTGATTTTGAGCTTCCCTTGCTTCATTAGATTCGCCACAAATTCCAGAGTGTGAACAGGTTTGAACGGAAGTTCCTGCCCCGTAAGTTTTGGATAGTCGACTTTAATCGTTCTGTAGCATCCTGCACAGCTAAATACCACGGTGTCAAATTTACTGAATGTTTCAATATTCTGATACATAACTCGTGTTGCCTGCTCCATCTGCCCGGTTCTGAATAACGGTGAGCCACAACACACTTCATCCTCTAGTATGGCCAATGGTTCTCCCAGTTTTCTAAACAGACGTTCTGTAGCCTCAGCGACGTTCTTGATTCTGTACGATGCGGTGCAGCCCACAAAGTAAGCGGTTTTAACGTCAAGGTTTTTCTCTCCTTTAAACCAGCTAGTCCTCTCTGCGTGAGGCTCTACGTAAGGATTGTTCATTTCCTTTACCGTGGCGCTTAATCGTGCTGTTTTCGGACCAAGAGGTACACCCTTCTCTACCAATGCGGCTCTGAGTGCTTCAATCACATCAACGGTGGGAATCTTGTTTTCACACTGAACTGCACAGTTTCCACAAGTGGTGCACGCAAACAGGATGTCTCTCATATCCTCATCGGGTTCAAGTTCACCTTCCATAACAGCTCTAGCCATCCACATCTTTCCAGAATTATAAAATCCTTCCCATTCGTGAAGATTACCCGCCGGGCAACCCACCACAATACCCTCATAGAGTTTGCCCTCATGCTCGCCAATACCTTCCTTATCAGGCTCACCAGAGAACGCAAACCTACAAGCTCCACAATGAATGCATCGATAAATTTCCTTTCTCATCTTTTTTAATCTTTCCATTCCACTATCCACTTTTTGTTCCATTTTGAATTAACCTCCTCAAGGAATCGCAAGTCTACCAGGATGCATGATGTAATTCGGATCCCAAATCGCACGAATCTTCTTCAAATACTCATGATAAGTCTTCGCTCTACTATACATCATAGGAGCATGCACATACGGATCCGGCCTGTACTCAACCCAACCCTTATCCAAGAAAATCTCCGTAGTCTCACGGTTAAGCTCCTGAACCTTATCAGCATCACCCGGCTTAGATGCATCAAAGCAAACAATAGGCATACAAATAGCCTGCCGACAATGATCAATACTAGCTATCCACATCACCGGTGGAAAACCATATTCTACCATTTTCTCATTATAGATTTCGGAGAACTCAGCGCAATCTTTCCAAGGCGTGTACCATGTTATAAACAGGAAGCCCGCGTTCCACAGAGAGTACGGAATAGCAATCTTATTCGGCTTCTTCAAACGACTCGCAATCTGCTTCGGATGAAGCTTCCACTGCGGCAAACTGCGACCAGTCTTAGCCTCGTAGTCCTTCATAATCTCATCAATACGCTTACACACAAAATCCAATTCTTCCTGGCTATGCGCCCAAACCTCAAAATTCATCCACCATTCAGAAATACCAATCTTCTTATAAAACTCGTAATCCGTAGGAACCCTATCCTCCGGCCACCGCGTCATAACCAGAGGCCAATTACCTCCTTGAACCATAACACAGTGATCGGATATTCCCATCTCATACTTAGAGACCTCAAGAGTTGCATCTTGCATATCGTATGGATTATCCATTCCATAAGCTACAACTGTTTTATAGTGTGGATGTGGTACGATTTTCACTGCAGCTTTCGTAACCACTCCCATAGTCCCTTGTGCTCCGAGGAACAGTCCACCGAGGTCTGGTCCTAGGCCCCATTTGTAGAATGGTTTTGCTCCGGGTAAGGCCCAGCTTCCAGTATATAGTACATCACCGGTGGGTACCACTACTTCCGCTCCCATTACCATATCCGCTTGAGGTCCGTATCTCCCTGTTACCATGCTAAATCCTCTTTCCAGAGCGTCACCTAAAACAGTTGCTGCAGGGGGTGCACCGTCGGGTACTGGTGGTGCCCAGTCGGGGTAGTGTTTTCTGAAGTATGCCCAGATTGTTCCGCTTCTTACTCCTGGCTCTAGTACCATGTATCTGGCGTCTAGGTCTACTTCTACTATCCGATCCATTCTTGAGAGATCGAGTAAAATACCACTGGGTGAGATTAGTGGTGAGGCGAATCCTCCGCTTAGTCCACCGGCTACCGGAGTCACTGGAATCTTATTTTCGTTGGCTAGTATTAGTAATTTTCGTACTTCTTCGACGTATCTTGGTCGTACTATTACTTCTGCTGGTATAGATTCGAGGCCCATAATTCCTTTTGAGACGTAGGCGTATCTCATGGGGACTTTGTCGTTGACGTATTCTTTTCCTACGATGCTGTTTAACGATTCAACAATTTCCTTTGTTACTGGGTTATAACTCAATTTTTTTCCTCCACGCTTGTTTGTGTTTTATTTTGAACGGCTAGACGTTTTTACTGTTTTGTTTATTAAGATTTTGCCAATGTTACCTTCTTGAATGCTCTATGTTTTTTGTTTTCCCTCTGGTTGGTATCTTGTTGTGATTGGTTTCTCTCTTTTTTTGTTGAGTTTTGGTTGTTTTACTCGAATATAAGTGTAGTAAAAGACATTTTTATGTAATTTATTACATCATGCTCCAAACGACAAATACTCTTTACCAATATAAATTTTATCACATTATTGACAACCAAAAACAGAGTCAAATTTGGAGCGGAAAAACAGTTTTTAAAATGGTGTTCGCTATTTCCTAATCAAAAATTATCTAGCCAGTTTTAAATGCTGTAATTTTAGAATACTCCTAGCCATTGTTCTTCTCCGTTTTCCGAGTAGTGTACTGCGGAAACCAGTCTGTTTTCTTCTGTCTGTTCGTCTGCGTAGAGGCTTTTTATGATTATTTTGTAGGTTGCACCGCACTTATTGCATTTGACTTTGTAGGTTTTGATGTTAAGAAGATTTTTATCCTCTTTTTCTGTTACGTCTTGTTTATCCAAGAGTTCTAATTGGTCTTCGTTTTCGTTTCCGCATTTTAGACATTCTCTGAGGTTGAATGCTTCCATACCCCTTCTCCCAAGTGGTATATAAGCCTTATTTGGCACTTCTTTAATGTTCATGTTTTTCACCAGTGTACTTATTTTGTGTCTTTTTGATACCATCTCTTTAGAGTACTACTTATAGCTATCGGCTCTCATGATGTTTTTTGGATTAAACTTTTTAATGATAGTTTCTTAGAGGGGTTCACAACAGTAGAAAGATTTAATGATAAATAATACCATTCTTGGACTT
>NZ_JBRAKS010000369.1:0-3759 GCF_052745115.1 Candidatus Jordarchaeum sp. | reverse complement strand
TCTCCACTATAAGGGTATCCCTACCCCCAAAAACTCATTTTCAAATACTGAAATCTAAAAACATCTTAAATTTAGAAATCGAAAAATTGGTTATTATAAAAGAGTTGGAGGAAGGAAAATGGCCGAAGAAGTCTACCTTTCAAAACCATGGTTAAAAAACTATGACAAAGATGTTCCCAAAACAATAGACTATCCCAAAATACCTATTTACGAAACTCTTAATAAAACAGTAAATGATTTTCCAAATAAACCAGCGCTTTTTTGGGGTAAAAGAACAATAACCTATAAGGAGTTGGGAGAATACATAGACTGTTTTTCCAACGCCCTAGCCGATATGGGTGTTAAAAAGGGCAGCAGAGTAGCCCTCCTAATGCTGAATGTTCCCCAATACGTGATAAGCCTATACGGAATACTAAAAGCGGGAGGAACAGTGGTAGGAATAAACCCCTTGCTTTCAGCTCGAGAAGTAGAATTCATCCTAAATGATTCTGGAGCGGAAACAATCGTATCTCTAGACTTATTTCTCTCTCGAGTAAATGAAGTCAAACCCAAAACCAAACTTAAAAACATAATCATAGCCGGTATAGGCGACTTCCCCCAGCAGTCGGGTCCCCTAGCAGAGCCCCAAGAAAAAGAAGGCGCCAAACAGTTCCTCACACTTTTAAAAACTCACCAGCCACAACCTCTCAAAATAAAAATCGACCCCGAAGAAGATGAGGCTATTCTACAGTACACCGGCGGCACTACCGGTCTCCCCAAGGGTGTGGTTCTCACCCACCAAAACATAGTATGTAATATACACCAGATTTACACGTGGTTTAATCCCAGTTTTGGAACTGACACATTCTGTTCAGCATTTCCCATGTTTCATGTGGCAGGTCTGATAGTATGCTTGGTAGCAGTAACAATTGGAGGCGCCCAGTGCCTGATATGGAACCCTCGAGATACCGACAACATAATACAGCTAATAAATGATTATAAGCCCAAATGGATAGTAAACGTACCCACCCTATACATGATGCTTTTAGGCAATCCCAAATTCTTCCAATCCGAAGTCGTCAATGCAGAACAGTTTCTAAGCGCTGCGGCTCCCATGCCCGCAGAAATTATCAAGGAGTTACAGACCAAAACCAAAGGCGTGGTGGTGGAGATCTGGGGACTCACAGAAACAAGTCCCGGTGCCACAATTATGCCCTTTAAAGGAAAGAAAAAAATCGGTTCCGTGGGCCTACCTCTTGCAGATACTATAGTTAAGGTGGTGGATATTGAGACTAGAAAAGCTTTGCCCGTGGGTGAAAAAGGCGAATTAGCAGTATATGGACCGCAGGTGTTCTATAAAGGCTACTGGAACAAGCCCAAGGAAACAGATCATGCTTTGCAGGATGGATGGGTCTATACTGGTGATGTGGGCTATATGGATGAGGACGGATACTTCTACATAGTGGACCGAACAAAAGACATGATTAACGTTTCCGGATACAAGGTATTCTCTAGGGAAGTGGATGAGGTTGTTCATGAGCACCCCGCGGTGGCTATTGCTGCAACTGTCGGAATACCGGATCCAGAACGCCCGGGTAGTGAGCGAGTAAAAGTATACATAGTTCTAAAAGAGGGCTATCAAGAGACTCCGCAATTAAAGGAAGAAATCATGGAGTTCCTAAGAAACAATTTAGCCAAATATAAGGTACCCAAAATTATAGAGTTCCGCAAAGATTTGCCTATGAGTCTAACCGGAAAAGTTTTGAAGAGAGAACTAAGGTAAAAAAGGTAGCACAAAGTAAAATGCAAAACGGTGGGGGGACACATTTAATTTTTTTGCTTAATAAAAAAATATTATAAATAAAATATATTTTCTTGCCAAGTTTGTGTGGTTATCATAAAGAAAAGATTTTTTATTTGATCCGCTGTGACTCTTCCAAAATTTTTATTACTCGATTGCGTTTTTTATTCCCATTATAATGATGAAAATGTCTGAAAGCCAAAATAGTAGGATTCCAAGCCTGTCCGCATTCTGTGTCATTCATCTCCTCGATAAAACATAATATCGGATACCAAAAAATACGGATAGAATAATGACGACTAGGTACACGGTGGAAATATATAATAGCAGGATATTGATTTTATTTATATTTTCAATTTTCTAGGAATTGGATTTGACCCTTATTATCTAGTGTATATTTAGTTTTTTTAGAGCTAAATTTAAATACTCCTTTCATGACTTGGAGGCTGGTGTCTATTCCCTCTTTTGTTTCCTGTCCCCTAAATTTAATGAAGATATCTGAAAGCTGATAGAGCATTGCTTGGAATCTTTCTGAATGAGCCTGTTCTGTTAGCGTGTAGAGTGCTAGGTCCCCGCAATATTTATGGTACCGGAAGGCTTTTCTGCAGAACATTACTAGGTCGTTCTCAGATAATCCTATACTCATGTCAGTTAGAGTGGAGAATATCCAAAAAACGGGCTTCTCATCAGGAACACTATTTCTAACTTTCGTCATTACTGTTAAAACTCTATCAACATCGAAGGGATTGGAAATAGGATAAATATTGCCTCTTGGCTCTTCGCTCCTACCTCGCTGGATATTGAGACAGTCGATAATGCTAATATTGCCATTTTGAAAATTTTTTAATGGTATTTTATGGATCTCTGTTTTCTGACTTAGTATTTTTAGTCGAAGGTCGTATTCTTCCGGTGAAAAATGATAGTTAATATTGATTATGTGGGCATTCCCCTCTAGTGGACTTGTGAAAATGTGGGCGAGGGGTTCTAGAATTCTAATTCCGTACTGGTTTGTGGCAACAATTATTGAATTTGATAACATCCCTCCACCTAATAATGAGTCAAACATAGGAATTCCAGTTCTAATAATTTTGACACCTTCTATACCCTCTCTTGTTTCGGGATATCCCGCAGCAAATAAACTTTCAGCTGGTTTTGGTGGCTTAATATCTTTTTTGTCGCTTTTAATTTCAATCATTCCCTTTTCATTTACATCAAAAAAGACCTTCTTCGAATCAAAGGGAAAAACTCCCTTTATTACTTGAACACCATTAATTAGTCCCGTTGAGGTTTCTTCGGCGACAACTTTGATGAAAACATCTGATAATTGGTATAGCTTAGCGAAAAACATGTCCGTGTGAGCGTTCTCATTCAGGTAATAAAACGCTAGATCACCGTGCATCTTATGGTAGCGGAAAGCTCTTCTACAGAATTTTAAAAGTTCATTCTCAGAAACGCCGATGTTCATATTTGTAAGGTGGTAAAAAACCCAATAAACAGGCTGGTCTTCAGGAATGCTTTCCCTAACCTTAGCCATCACTGATAGAAGATTATCTATATTAAAAGGATTAGAAACATAATAGACGTTACCTATTTGTGAATCCTCTTCCACTTCAGATATGTTGAAACAGTCAATGGTGCTTACGCCGCTAATGGGACGGTTTTCTCTAACCCTTTTATAAACCTCTTGGTTAGTTGTATAAACTTTCAACCAATCGGTGACTTCACGTAATGAATAGTGAAAGGTAACGTTAATCAGGTGCAATTTTTCATCAAATTTGTTCAAACCTATTTGCAGACCGAGATGCCGAATTTTAGAACCTGGCTGATGTGAAATAACAATAATTGAGTTAGATAAGAATCCACCTCCTAACAAAGAATCTATAAAAGGTATTCCCAAATTAGTAATTTTAAGCTCACTCATCAATATCCATCCAGATTTTAAAATTCAAAATCTCAATAATAATATTACAATTTAAAAA
>NZ_JBRAKS010000368.1:0-3824 GCF_052745115.1 Candidatus Jordarchaeum sp. | reverse complement strand
GTAAAACTAGAAAACCTCAAGATAATAATTCAATGATAGTTGGTTGATTCAATCTGAATACATGATAAGTATTTGAAAATCAATGGAGGGAAAATAAAATAGTCAAAATGGTGGTCTTAACCATTAAAATTCCCCAACCTCTCTTAGAGGAATTGAATAAAAAAGTCGGCCGCGGTAACCGATCAGCATTCGTAAAGGAAGCAATAATAGAAAAGCTGAGACAAAAACCAGAAAGTAAAGCGACTAGCCTAGAGAACGAAGTCCATCAACTAAGATCAAGAGTCGTAAAACTTGAAAGAATTATTAAAAAAGAAGAAGCTATTAATGATATCGAAATGGAAAAAGAAAATCTAAGACAGTTCCTCAACCAATCATGCCACGATCAAACAGACAAGCTTATAATCAATCATCTCTTAGAGCACGAAGGCGCCACCACTAAAGACTTGGAATCAGTAACAGGTCTCAAAAGGCGACAAATTCTCAACAGAATTAAAAAAATAGCAAATAGAACAGAAGAAAAAACTGGGCAAAAAATAATACAGTTTAAACGCACCAAAGATAAAGATATAAAACAAGCTTGGTGGATCAATCTGAATCAACTAGCAAAGTAAACAAAACAGCCAAAAATATTTAATTTAGTTCTTCACACAAAAATCAAATCCAAAAACGCGGGCCTGTAGTCTAGTTGGATAGGGCGCCGGCCTCCGGAGTTTAGCAAAACGGAGTCAGCCGGATATCAAGGGTTCAAAAATATAATCCAAATTGGAGTGTGTTGAAAATCCCTTCAGGCCCGCTTCCTAAAATTTTTAGAAAATGGATAAAAGCATAGGGGTATATCCTTTATTGGATACTGGAGTAGTTATTATAGTGTTGTAGGAACTTCTGAAATCGGTGGGTAGACTTCATGCTTAAGGAAATTAGAGGAAAAATTATTGATATATTGTATGAAGTTTTTCAATCACTGGGTTTTGAAAAAGTAGTTTCAATTGAGGAATTAGGTTCAAGTTTAGAACAGCCTCCAGACCCGAAGCTGGGAAACTTATCATCCTCGATCGCCTTTCGGGTTTCGAAGAGTCTTAAACAGAAGCCAATTGATATTGCACGGCAAGTGGTGGAACAGATAAAAACCTCTAAATTGCCACTCGTGGAGAGAGTAGAGGTTGCAGCTCCAGGTTATATTAACTTTTACTTTGATGATTTTAAACTCACCGAAACCGTTGTGAAGGAGGTTTTTAAAGAAGGGAAAAATTACGGGAGATTAGCTTTAGGAAACGGTGAGAAAGTTGTGGTTGAACACACTGCAGTTAACCCAACCAAACCCTTACATATTGGTCACTTGAGAAACGCTGTTCTGGGAGATGTGGTAGCAAACCTGCATGAAAACTGTGGGTGGAAAGTTGAGATACAGAATTTCATAGATGATTTAGGAAGACAGGTTGGGGTGCTGGTTTGGGCGTTCCTTAACAATACACACTTAGAGGTGCCTAGAGAAAAGGATACCAAACTGGACTTTTGGTACGGATTAATCTATGCCAGAGCCGCACAGCTGCTAAAAGAAAAACCAGAGCTAGAAAAGGAAGTAGATGAAGTAATGAGCTACATGGAGAAAGGCGGAAACGAAATAGCGAATTACAGCCGACATCTGTCCGAGATGTGTGTCGAATCAAATCTGGAAACAACAACCAGAGCAAACATTCCCTACAACCTACTGGTTTGGGAAAGCGATATTGCAAGATCCAAAATATGGAAGGAGACCCTCAAAAAACTAGAAAAATCGGAGAACTTTGTATGGGAAACGGAGGGCGAGTACAAGGGCTGCTTTGTGGCCAAATTCAGCCATCTCAAAGAGTTCAAAGACAAGAAAAACCCTGACAAAGTGATAATACGCTCCAGTGGAGTACCCACCTACATGGCCCACGACATAGCCTACCAGCTATGGAAATTTGGAAAACTCAGAACAAGAATGAAGTACCGCCCATGGAACACCCAGTTCAACAAACAAGTACTATGGACCACAGCCCCCACACTAAGCAAAGATAGAGCCGAATTCGCTAAGGCGAAAAAGGTAATAAACGTGATAGGATACGAGCAAGAATACCTACAACAAGCCCTCAAATCAAGCATTAAACTCTTAGGCTATGAGGAAGAGGCTAAAAATTCAGTCCACCTGTCATACAAACACGTAAAACTCGCAGAGGAAAGATTCAGCGGGCGAGAAGGAAACTGGGTTGGCTTTCACGCAGATGCGGTGATTAATCAAACTCTTATCCGAGCATATATTCAGGTGAGCAAAAACCTGCCAGACATTCCCGAACTTGAAAAGAGAGAACTCGCAGAAATAATTGCAGTCGGAGCAGTTAGGTTTTGGCTCATAAAATTCAGCACCGAACAAACCATAATATTCGACTTTGATAAAGTAACAAACTTTGACGGCGAAACCGGCCCCTACATTCAATACGCGGTGGTAAGAGCCAAAAGTATTCTAGAAAAAGCGGGCAAAAAACCAACACCAAACATAAAATCTGAAAAGCTAAGCGATCAGAGAGAAAAAACCCTAATACAGCACATATTACAGTTTCCCGAAATAATAAAAACGGCAGCCGAGCAACTCAAACCCCACATCCTAGCAGAATACACGTATCAACTAGCACTACACTTCAGCAAATTCTACGAATCCCAACCCGTCCTAGCAGCAGAAGAGGAAGAAACAAAAAACGCAAGACTAGCACTCGTCTATTTAATAAAACAAACCCTGGAAAACGCACTAAAAATCCTAGGAATCCAAGTACCACCAAAAATGTAGAAAAGAAAAATATGGCGGGCACCACGGGAGCTTCACCGTTCAGGGCTCCTGAAACGGATTTGAATTCGCGAATACACCTCAGAGGGGATATTTCCCGCGATCACAGGCTCCGCAGGCTTACGCACCAATTGATTCTGGTTCTGCGCCCTTTCAGGTACTTATCCTGACTAGGCCAGGTGCCCACTAGTGCTAATCGTATTAGGTATTTGGTAGATATAAAACTTTATGAAATTTAGAGAAAGAATTTGAAAATTTTAATAATTCCTTTTCAAAGGAAGTGGAGTTTAACAGTTTAGCTTTTTTTAATCATATGGATTCGCTTAGATTTGCTAGTTTTTTAAAAAAGGCGGGGTTTTTAAGAGGTTTTGAGGAAATTATTGGCGATTCTTTGCTTCTTCAATGGATATTTGTGTATTTAGGATTTGGAAGAGTGATTATGCTGTGGAATCAGCTTTTGGATAAATTATTGGACGATGTGGAGAGGAATAAGGGTAACTGGAATTCTAGAGGAATGGCCATACTTGGTGTGGATAGTTCCGTTATTTGTTTGAAGGGTGATGTGCCAAGAGAGTTTATTGATTACTATATGAAGTTTCCCATTTCCGAGATGCATGAGGGCGACAGTATACATAATAAGAACAGTTTCCTCATGAGAATCACAGATAAAACAGCGGTGCTCGTGATTCTAAGTGACGAGCATTTTGCCAGACTGGCAGCAATAAATCTCCGTGGAAGAATATCAGCACTTCACGACTTTTACCTGCTGGATTTGGATAGTAAGGATAGAGAGAGAATACTAAGGGGTAGAACTATAGAGGGGGAGAGTTCAATCCTTGGAAATGTGCTGGATAAAATTAAGTGCGGCGAAATTGCGGCAGATGTCGCAATAAATGATTGGCTAAATACTTTTATAAGCAAAGTCAAAAGCAGCACTTAAAGGTGTTAAACAATACAAGAGAAAAACCAAGCAGGTCTGCTGTGTTGTATAATTTTTATTTTTTTCACTTTATTTATATAATAT
>NZ_JBRAKS010000367.1:0-3827 GCF_052745115.1 Candidatus Jordarchaeum sp. | reverse complement strand
ATTGATAAAAAACGAAAAAACCTCAAAAATATTCGTAAAGGATGCGGAAAGTGGGTATCAAGCAATTTTTTGTAAACTTCGATTGCACACTGTTCGCCTTTTATATTCTGTTCCAGTATGGGTGCTACAAAGTGGTCTTCTGGTGCTTCGTATCCACAGTTGGTCATCTTATACCAATCCTCTGGCTTAAGAATTGGTGTACCGCCGAGCTGTATTATCCGCTCCACCAGCATTCCCGCGTGCTCAAGTTCCTCACCTGCATGTTCCATGAGCTCCCCAGCAACTGCGCCTCTCATCGGACCCACAACCACCTTTGCGCCTATACAGTACTGGTAGTAAGCCAACCATTCGTCTGCGAGTGCCTTATTAAGCAGTTCAATGAGTTTCTTTAAATCCATACCTACTATTTCTCTTGCTTTACTTCCCATTTTTTTCCTCCAAAATTTATTTTGGTTTTATCGGGTATTAATTCCCCTATTCCCAAAAAATGCAATATTGACTCCAATTTAGATTAAACGTTTATTAATTTTTAGTATTTATAAATTGGTTAAACTTTTATCTCTCCTGTTAATATATTAGGTAGAACCGCAGGAATGCTTGGTGGTTACTTTTTTCCCGTTTCATTTAATAGCAACGATTATAGCTGGGCTTATTTTTCGTAGTAAAAGATCTTATGAAAATTTAATATATTTCGATATTCACACAATAATTTAATTCTGGAATCTTTGAATAATCGGTGTCGTACAGAGAATTACTAAATATGGTGAGGGAGATCTAGGCAAATAACACTGGTACTTTATTAGGGAACCCGCTCTTAACAGTTCTTATGAAGCGCCGAGGAGGAGCGTGATGAAATAAATACCCAAACTTTGAGGAGTTTGATGGCTTGTTCATTATGGTGAGTTTGATTTTTCCACCAAGTAGGACTAAGAAAATGGCTGAAGCTTTTTTAAAGGAACCTCCTGATCCACCCTATTTTAAAAGGATTGGCCAATTTATTTATCAAGATGATGAGGGTTTACTGCGGACTTGTAGAATAATACAGATTGACAAGGGAAATGAGGAAGAGGGATTGAAACACATTTACAAAAATTTAAGTCTATTTTTTGAATTTAAGAATTGCGTTTCCAAGTAAGACACGTACTTTCAGAGACAGAAGCTCTACCCTTAGTGGGACTAGCTTAAACCAATTCTGATAAAGCAATACTTAAGAATTATAAAATTTTTTTCTCCTTTACATTCTTTATTGTGATAAACATAGAATTTTTGGTCTTCCTTTTAAGATACATAATTGTAAAGCAAATGGGTTCTTAATTTAATTAATTGATTCCCTCTACTTCAAGTAGCTATCTAGGTTTTGGTTAGTATCATTACAGAAATCGAGTGCGCTGGGAGGGCGTATTCTATTTTTTCTGGGAGTTGATGGAATTCTCTCTGGCTTAGTGTAATTTCGTTTTTTTGATAATCGTTTTTTGCATGTATACTTGGTCCGTTGATCTCTTTAATTATCAATTTTTCATATGATCTTAGTTTTGGTATTTCCACCTCTATCGGTAAATCCTTTTTGGGGTGAAAGTTCACTAAAAATACGGTGAGGTTCTTATTGTCTTCGCTTACAGTTGCGGCGCCGTCTATATAAGGAATTTCTCTTCTATCTTTCAGGATACCTAGAGGTTCGAATAAAAATTTGGGTGAGGAAATCTCGGTGCTGATAGCGTTTTTCTGTGTGTTCTCCCTATAGAGTTTAATTACCTCATAGATTGCGGTATTAAACACGTCATCTCCGTTTGTTTGGATGACTCCTAGGGTATTAATTAATTGTGCGATATTCGCCATCTTTACTATGTTCGACATTTTGATTATCTTGTTCAGCACTGAAGCCGCCCATAAACCATCTCTCAAGCAATAGTTTGCGTGTAAGAGCTGGCTAAAATCCCACCACAGATTCCACTCATCGAATGCAATTTTGATACCATGATTTTTACCCATTACGGATTCGATGGTTTCCCTTACCCATTCAAGTATTTCCTGGAACTTGTAGGATGAGGCAATAATTCGTCTGTAGGATTTAGTGTCTTCTTTTATTTCTGATCCTCCTTCTTCCGGTAAGACTCCGGTGAAGTAGAGGTGAATGGATAAATAGTCAATATATTTTCCCGCTTTTTCCAGTACGGTCTTTGTCCAGTCAGGATAACGCTGATCTGCACCCACTGCCACTAGTTCTATTTTTGAGTCCACCTTCTTCATGGCATCATGATATTCCATGAACTTTTGTGCATACTCTTCTGCAGACATGTGACCGGTTTCCCATGTTCCATAAAGCTCATTTCCGATTCCCCAGAACTTGACTTTGTATGGTTTTCGATTTCCATACTTCGCTCTTAATGAGCCCAATTCGGTCTCTATGCTACCATTACAGTATTCCAACCAGTTTGCCGCTTCCTCTGGTGTTCCAGAACCCACATTTACGTTAATGTAGGGCTCCGCCCCTACCCTCCTGCAAAATTTGATAAATTCATCTGTTCCGAATCGATTAGTTTCACTTGGGCCAAATTCTGGTCCCAACAGGCTCCAAGGCAGGTTCTCCCTAACAGGCCTCTGCTCAACAGGACCGACTCCATCCATCCAATGATAATTATCCGAAAAGCATCCTCCGGGCCATCTTATAATAAGCGGTTTCAAATCAGTTATTCGCTCTATTATTCTCTCATTAAAGTCGTTCTTTTCGAGGTTCCATATTCCACCGTAAATACATCGGCCTAAGTGTTCAATAAAATGACCGTAAATACGTGAATCTATTTTACCCAAGATTTTAACCGGAAAAACTGCAACTGAAGCCCTAGGCAACACCAAACCTCCTACCAAAACTGGAAAGAGTGTTAAACAATAATCTGTACTTATTATAAAAGCCTTACTAAAAGTCGCAAAGATATTGGCTATAAAATCGAAAAAGATCTTAAAAATAAAAAAAGGGGAGAGTCTGAAATTAGAATTTTTAAATGATTAGAGATTTCTTGAGGAAAAGAAAACAGCGGTCCAAAGTATAAAAACTACTAGTATCATTGCCAAACCGATAAACGCGAATACTACTCCAAGCAATGGAATGAGTTTCATCCACACTAGAACATATGGGAAGATAAAACATCCACCTATGATACTCAATACTCCTGCGGCTGTGGCAGCTGATGGCATACTAAACGTTTCACGCATAGCTAGAGTTGACACTCCAAGCATGATGAAAGTAATAGCTAACACTACTAAACCGAGCCAGATGTAGAAAAAGTTTGGCACGAGTACGGGATAAGTGTACAAAACGAGTGGAATAAAGATGAAATAAACGACACCTGAAGATATATCATATACTTTAGATATGATTCCAAGATAAATAAGAGTAGCTCCTAGTGAACTTCCCACAATACTGGTAATAAGACCCACTATACCCATGGCTCCTCCACCCGTCCGGTACATACCAAAGAAGCCTATTCCGATAAGAATACCGCTAATAATAAGAAGTATAGCGAAAATCTTGGAAATCATTGAGAAAGTGGCTTCGCTAGAAAGAATTGGTAACAAGAAATAACCTAAATCCCCGAAATAATACTGGAAAGCCAATATGTCATAAACTAAGTTAGCGAAGTCTGTTAAGAATATTGCATTGTAAATGCACCAGATCATTCCTATTGCCGCTGTTAGAATCCCAAGTATTCCACCAATAGTCCCAACGTAGAATGTTGCTCTAGACATTTTCCAAACTCCTTCACCTGAATATTATAATTTGTAGAAATCATAGACATTTGTCACCCCCCTCTTTAAATTTCTTTTCCGAG
>NZ_JBRAKS010000366.1:0-3835 GCF_052745115.1 Candidatus Jordarchaeum sp. | reverse complement strand
CTTCCCCTTCTTCGAATAAATAAGAAGATAACGATGGACAATGTCAAGATACTCATTATATCCATTGTATGGTAACCCCTCTGGGACAACTACAACAATCTCTTTTAAGAGGAATTTTTCCTGATGCTTCATATCTTCCCATAAGAATAAACCTGCAGGTAATAGTCCACTGCTACAGCGAAAATCCCTTGCTTCTAACACCAAGAAGCTTCCTGTGGCGAGAAGGTCTCCTGCTTGTTCGACTATCTTCTTGATTGTTTTCCGGTATCCTTGAAAAGTCTCTTCTGTCCAATGGACGAGCGAATGAATATACAAAAGACTTATGTTTTGCGTAGGAGCCAAAGAAAAAGGTTGTTTTATATTATTGAATTGAACATCAATGAATCCGTCATCAGAGACGGCAAATCTCCGGAGGAGGTTCCGAGTGACTTCATCTTCTACCTGGTTTTTTGGGAATATCCAAACGGTAGTTGTCTCTAAATTCTCCTCTTCGATCTTGCGCACCTTATTTAACGTAATTTGGTGAGGAAGAGTATAATCCCACAATATGCGTTGCTCTCTTACACACTCTGCAAAGGGTTTCTCAAAGATAGGCAGATACTCATGTGCCAGTAATAGAAAGTTATGGTGAATACTTCGGGTGTACCAGAAACCTGTTGTTTTACAATTGTGTTGACGCTTAATTACCAGTTCCCGTAGGATGAAACCAGCATCAAGAAATACTCTAATAGTCTTAAAGCCAATAGGTACGACGTGTTTTGACTTACGAGCGTCTCCAATGAGAATAGCACATTTACCGCCAGGTTTCAGAACGCGCAGGCTCTCTTCGGCAACCTTACGCATTTCAATTAGGAAATCTTGCACTGATAATTCAGACAAATCACCTGGAATCTTGGTACTGTATTTAATTATCCCGGCATAGGGAGGATGGGCACATATCAGATCTATACTGTTGTTAGAAATGTCAAACAGGTCTCTAGCATCTCCAACACTTACTTTTGGCTCATACGTTGGGAACGCTTCAGTGACGAAAAATTGGTGTTCGGGTGAGAATCTCAGATTTTCCACCGTTATGCCTACTGCTCCGGGATTGATGTCCCTCGCGATACAACGACGCCCCAGCAGTTTAGCTTCAACGGCCGTAGTTCCACTCCCCACAAAGTAATCAAGGATGATATCACCAGGTTTAGAATATTTGAGGATAACATTTCGTGGAATATATGGAGACCAATTTCCCCTATAGCGGCCGTCGTGGGTAGCCCAATCGCCACGCTGTTTGAAACTCCATACAGTTGTAGTTTCTTCATGAAAGTTTGGTGGTTGCCATCTCTTTATCTGCTTGTTACGTTTTAGAATACTGATATTAGCCCCGTAAGCTTCTGTAATGATTTGCTCAAGTGTACCAAAAGAGATACCATAGCGCTCACCAATTTCTGGATCGGGCATACCTCTTTCTTTATCAGCCAGTAATGCTTTACGAAATTCCTCCTCGCCATGCAAATCCAGAATATGTGAGCGTAAGTTATCATCCACATATTCATGGCATAGTGGACATTGAATTTGCCTTTGTATTTCTTTTGTTGGTTGTAATTTATCTGCTCTCAAAGTACACCTCTCTAACTAGATTGTTTGCCTCTATATCTACAACGCTAACGCCATCGAACTTATCAGCGCGACTGCTGTGTGTCGCATCTCCTCCAGTTGGTTGTTAGGACCCCTCTATTGTACTACAAATGCCCAAATGGTCTGCTATCTTTTGACCCAACGCTTCCAAAAAAACAGCTTCAAAGAATCCACGGTCTATTGCCTTGAACAAGAGCCCAAGTAGAGTCTTTTGACCAATCATGGGCGCGAATTGCCCATATTTCTCCTTACCAGTAATCGTAATTCAGTAAGGAAACCAGAGATCATGTTTATCACCAGAAGGATCGCGGTCCCATGAGAGCTTCACGATTGTGGGATTGGATTTCACCTCACCCTTTTCAGCACTGTGGCACTTGATAGGAGCATTGAGTGAAACAAAGTCCTTAACCTCATACTTACCCCAATACTTTGTTCTGGTTCGTTTGCCAATTTTAATCACTTCCTTCCCTTTCTAACGAATTAGCTAATTGGCGTCTAACTATTGAGTGTCCTGCAGATATGAAGTATAGCCCCTCCCATGACATGTTTTATTCTGTTTATCACCCAACACTGAAGTGCTAAACGTTAAAAAAGCTATGTATTAGCAAATTTTCCTTCCAATTCACTCATATATTACCGTGTTTCTTTCGTTAATTCAAGTTGATTGAAACAAAAACCGCAATTTTGCTGTTTATTCATTTTAAAAATTCTTCAGGGATGGAGATTTAAAAGACGGAGTAGGGGCACGCCTTGGGGTCGTGGCCATCCGTGGCCACGACCAAGAAATCTTTCTTCCGGCATGGGGGCCGGAAGAATAGAACAAAGATGTAAATATGCTATGACAGATATAGCCCGGCAAAATGCTATAAGGTGAAAATAGAACTCTTGCAAAATCCGTTTATCAGATCGTCCTTGAACCGACAGGTTTCCATGTTACATCGGTGTTTGTAGCCACAAGAGTATAAAGGCACGGGGCAGAGAAGTTTTTCTTTCTGGTGGCAAACGCCCTTTATACCACCCCCTAAGAGACAAACGGAACACATCGTTTTTTCACACATCCTGGGAACAAAGTCAAAGGACACATCGAGTTGCTCAGGATAGAAATTGCTCGGCTTACCGAACATTTCGTATATCTTTCGAATTGTCCGAGGCATATCCCATGTTTTTTTATCGTTGGTAACATAAGGGCTAAATAGTCCCTGCCGAAAGATTTCAGCGTTGTTCCATATGTCACCAAGCAACTCAAGTGCATGAGGTGCAGCCTTGATGGCTGGATTTGATCTCTTCCATCGGTGAGTATCTGAGGCACCTGTTTCCTCTAAAGCCTCAACGAATAGGGGATTGAACTCATGGCTTTTCAGGTAGTCTCTGAGAGAACACCACAAGCGTTTTCGTCCGAAGAGTTCTTTTTTGGTCTCTTGATCCGGCTTAAGCTGAAAATCTGAGGTATTCTTCGCTTCCCCGTATCAGCCTCCCCTTCAGCGGCGATGTTAATGAACTGAGACAAGCTCCTATTTGTGACTCTGTCTAAGACGGCTAGTGTGCGAAAGATCAAGACCGAATCCTCCGGCGCCTATACCGGGATGCAAAGGAGACGGTATTGCCCGCGATTCCATAGCGCTTAAGCTTGGGGTTTGGATTTTCAATTGGAGACTCCATCCGCATCTTTTTCCCGTCTCGCCTCAGATAGATCAGCAGGTGGTCTTTCACACTCTTCTCGGGTGTCCTCGTGTTACTCAGCACCAAATGTTCTGAATGCCAAGCATAAGCTTAGCGTTAGGGGAGTGCACAAGCCCTGGGACCACGCCCGCTTCTTCTATCTCGTCAACGATCCAATACCAGTTACCCACAGTCTCCACAGCAACCGGTGATCCTGGCTCACAACGATTGAGAAGCTCTTTTATACTACCCCTCCAATGCTCAATCCGTGCCTCAAATGCCCTTCCGTTTTTAGCCCCTTCTATTGATGCCAGAGTGTAACGCTTGTATGAATCGAATGCAATGTATTGCATTTTTTGCGCTACCTTTTATAAAATGTTCCCGAATATATAATACCTGATTTTCTTAAAAGGCGCAGCGCTTTTATAATATCAAATTACATGAATAAAATAGTAGAAAGCATGTGATAAACAATGAGCTCATAAAAATGAAAAAACACAAAAAGAGGAAATTAGACCGGATAGAACACGAAGTAAATCGCCGCTATCGCCAG
>NZ_JBRAKS010000365.1:0-3862 GCF_052745115.1 Candidatus Jordarchaeum sp. | reverse complement strand
ACTGGCGGAGGAAGCCAGCGATAAGTGGCCTGACTCTGTAAGCATAATATTCTACGGGAGAGAGTTTACCCGAAAAGAGTTCAAGGATTACATTGACAGATTGACCACGGCTTATCAACAAAAACTGGGAATCAAGAGAGGAGACAAGATAGCAATATACCTGCCTAACTGCCCCCAATTCATAATAGCATACTTAGCCGGGCTGGCAGCGGGAGCAACCATGACCTGCATCAGTCCCCTCTTCGTCCCAAGGGAAATAGCGTACCAGATAAAAGATAGTGGAGCCCAAACCCTAGTAACCATGGACATGTTCTACAACAACATTGAACAAATAAAAAATGAGGTTAAACTAAAAAACATCCTCATTACCAACATAATGGGACAAACACCCACCGTGGAGGAGAACGTGAACCAGGGAATCTACCATATGACCAACCTGATCAGGGACACCACCCCTGACATAACTAGAATAAAGATAGACCCCACTAAAGAGATTGCTGTGATTCAATATACTGGGGGCACAACCGGTATGCCTAAGGGCGCACTCCTCACACACTATAACCTCATAGCAAACGCCCACCAAATCATACCACTAACGGAAGCATTAAAAAAGAGGTTCAATGAGAAGAGAGTAAAATCCATCAGCGTACTGCCATGGTATCACATATACGGTCAGACTTGTGAAATCGTGGCGGGTAACCTGATTGATTCAACCGCGGTGCTTTTCGCACAGTTCGATCCCGGAGCTATTCTCGACGCCATTAACAAGTATAAACCCTGGCTCTTCCTAGGAGTCTCCGCCATGCTTATTGCACTCTTGAATCACCCCAAGGCTCAAGAAACAGATTTCAGCTGCCTCAAATACATGAACATGGGAGCCGCCCCCACGCCAGACGAGGTTGCAAAACAGTGGAAAAAATTATCAGGACACCCGCTGAGCGAAGGCTACGGTCTAACTGAAACCAGTCCTGTAACTCACACTCGACCCGCCGAGTTGTTCGGCGAAAAACTGGGTAGCATCGGACCACCGATTCCTAATACGTTGGCAGGCATAGTGGACCCGGATAGTAACAAGTTTCTACCCATCGGTGAAATGGGAGAATTGGTTATTAGCGGGCCTCAGGTGATGCTAGGTTACTATAACAGGCCTAAAGATACCGAAGCAGTGTTCTTTGAAGCAGGGGGCTACAAGTGGCTCAAAACCGGAGACCTAGCCCGAATGGATGAGGATGGATACTTCTACATTGTGGATCGCACCAAGGACATAATCAAATACAAAGGACACAGTGTTTACCCCCGGGAAATAGAAGAAGTCATATTTGAGCACCCCGCGGTGCTAGAGTGTGCGGTGATCGGCGTACCCGACCCTGAGGCGGGAGAGAATATAAAGGCGTACATATCGCTTAAACCGGATTACAAGGGTAAGGTGACCGAGGAGGAGATGAAGAATTGGATTAAGGAGCGGGTTGCTGCCTACAAGTATCCCCGATATATAGAGTTCATCGACGTTATTCCTAAGACTATTGTGGGTAAGGTTCTAAGACAAGTGTTAAGAGAAAAAGAAGCCGAGAAAAAATAAGCTTCAAATCCTTTCTCTTTTTTAAAATATTTAAACCCTTGTTTGGAAATTTGATTAATAATTCTCTTGAGTTAATCTTTTTTTTAATCATTTATTTTATGATAGTGTTTATAAATTTGTAAACCAATATTTTTTCTAAAAACGATGCTTTAAGGGTGGTTTTAGAAATGTTTAGCTTTGGAAAAACTAAATTGCCGAACTATGTTAAGAAGAAAATTTGGTTGAAGAGTTATCCTCCAGGTTATCCTCAGAAGATTAAAGTGCCCAAAAAGTCTTTGCCCGAAGTATTCAGGGAAGCGGCGGAAAAGCATGGTGATGTGGTTAGCACCATTTTTTATGGTAAGGAATACACTCGTAAACAGATTATGGAAATGTCTGATAGATTTGCAACAGCACTCCACAACCTGGGAGTAAGAAAAGGTGACGTGGTAGCGATCTACCTTCCGAATTCCATTCATTTTATGGTAGCTTACTATGGCATTTTAAATATAGGAGCTACTGTTACCGCCATCAGTCCACTATTTGTGCCCCGTGAAGTCGCCTACCAGTTAAACGACAGCGGGGCAGAAACCATAGTAACCATAGATCTTTTCTACAATAACGTGAAACAGATTAAAGATGAAACGAAGCTCAAAAACGTTATCGTATGCAACCTTTTGGGAGAGAGGCTTCAGGTTGAAAGGGAAGACCTTGACAAAATATTGAACTTCGATGAACTAATTCAGAAAAACCCGCCTAACCCGCCAAAGGTAAAGATAAACCCCACAGAAGACGTGGCGGTGCTCCTGTATACAGGCGGCACAACTGGGCTGCCTAAGGGTGCAATGCTTACACACTACAACATGTTAGCTAACGCATTGCAGATAAAACCCATCACAGAAATGTTGAACAAAAAGTTAGGCATTGAGAGAACAGTTGCAATATCGGTATTACCTTGGTATCATAGCTACGGTCAGACGGTTGAGATAGTCGCCGGGGCCTTGTTAAACATTCTTGGCATCTGTTTCTCCCAGTTTGACCCAGTTCCGATTCTTGAGGCGATTCAAAAATTCAGACCCAACACATTTATTGCGGTTCCCGCTATCCTCATCTTGTTGCTGAATCATCCCAAGTCTCGCGAGGTTGACTTTTCCTGTTTGAAGTATCTCAATATGGGTGCTGCACCCACTCCTCTAGAGCTTGCTAGACAGTGGCAACAATTGTCTAGTAACCCTCTCAGCGAGGGTTACGGTTTAACTGAGGCTAGCCCAGTTACCCACTCTCGTTGCGCTCAGCTTTTCGGAGACGTGCCGGGTTCGGTTGGCCCCCCGATTCTGAACACTTTGGCGGGAATAGTGGATCCAGATACTAACGAGTTTCTACCTATCGGTGAAATGGGAGAGCTGGTTGTTAGCGGTCCTCAGGTTATGAAAGGTTACTGGAACCGCCCCGAAGAGACTGCGAAGGTGTTCTTTAAGGCAGGCGGGGTTCGTTGGTTGAAGACTGGTGACCTTGCACGGATGGATGAGAATGGACACTTCTACATAATGGATCGTACTAAGGACATAATCAAGTATAAGGGTCATAGTGTGTATCCACGGGAGTTGGAGGAGATTCTGTTTGAAAATGAGGCGGTCATGGATGCTACGGTGATTGGTGTGCCTGACCCCGAAGCGGGTGAGCAGATTAAGGCGTTTGTGGTTTTGAAACCCGAGTATAAGGGCCAGGTCACGGAGGACGATATTATTTACTGGTGCAGGGAGCATATGGCGGCTTACAAGTATCCCAGATACGTGGAGATTGTGGAGTTTCTACCAAAGAGTATGGTTGGTAAAACCTTGAGAAGGGTTCTAAGAGAACAGGAAACACAAAAAGCCAGAGTGAGTTTTTAGCATCCCCTCTTCTATTTTTTACTTTTTTAAATGTTGGCGTGTAAATATTTATTTAGTATGTAATTCTTTTTAAATTACATTTGTTGATTTTCTGTTTTATTGGATTTTATATGACTTGTTGGGTGGTGTTCTTTATGCCGCAGTTTGAAACGGTTCTATATGAAAAGAAGGGTAGGGTTGCAGTTATTACGCTTAACCGTCCTGAAAAATTGAATGCTTTAAATTCCCAGATGAATAAGGATTTGAAATATGTTTTTAGAGAGGCTAAGGAGGACCCAGAGATTCGAGCTATCGTTCTAACTGGTGCTGGTCGAGGTTTCTGTTCTGGAGCAGATATTTCGGATTTTGCGGGTGGCGTTACCGTTGTCCGAAACTTACCCATCTAGGACACTTCCAGATGGTGTTCGGTTCC
>NZ_JBRAKS010000364.1:0-3872 GCF_052745115.1 Candidatus Jordarchaeum sp. | reverse complement strand
AAATAAGAAACAAACAGTTATTTTTACCTACCCAACCAAGGATAGAAATCAATGCCAAAAATAAAATAATATACAAAAAATGAAAAAAAGTTAAACAAAAAGATAAAAAATTTCAAATACACATATACACATTGTAAAATATACTCAAATTTCAAAATAAAATATTATCAAATAGTATCTTTAATTATTAGATATATCTCAATTGTCATAAATTTAAATACTAAATGTCACTTTAATAAGAAATCTTCGAACCATCTTTATTTCAAAAAATGCTAATATTCTAGAGAAGTAGAAAAGTTTAACCCCATTTAATAGATATAAAAAATGGTTAACTCTCTTTTCCCAAAAATTTCCTAGAAATCTTTTTATACATTTTTTCAAGTGCTGTTATCAGTAATATGGGTAATAAACTTAAATTTTTAATATAGTATCCATTATAATGATTTCTCCCATACTGCCACTCGATTCGGAGGATATATAATTGTCAAGTGACCCAACAAAACTAATAATAATAACTGCAATCGGTCAAGATAAACCTGGCCTAGTATCAGGATTAACCAATGTGATAGCGGAGGTTAACGCAAATATAATTGATGTTGAGGAAACTGTGCTTAGAGGCCTATTTGCCATGTTTATGATTGTCGATATTGGTTCTGCAACTATTTCTGCCGAGGAATTAAAGGAGCGATTAGAAAAAAAAGGTAGAGAGGTTGGTCTTCAGGTTAATGTGGAACCCTACTTGGAGGGGAGAAGAAAAACAGAAAAAGAATTAGCTCTCATAACAATCTTAGGAAAAGATAGACCGGGCATTGTTGCAAAAACTTCAACACTATTAGGAAAACATAATATTAACATCGAAAAAATCCGTATGATTGCCAGAGGGGAAATAATTGCCATGGAAATGCTAGTAGATCTTAGCGACCTCCAAATCCCCCTAGAAAACGTAAGAATAGAACTCCAAAACCTGTGTGAAAACTTGGGTGTAGGCTTTATTCTACAGAGAGAAAACGTATTCCAAAAATCTAAAAAACTTATGGTATTTGATATGGACTCTACCCTAGTAGACGAAGAAACCATTGACGAGATAGCTAGGATTGCTGGCGTGGGCGAAAAGGTGAGAGAAATAACCAAAAGGGCCATGGAAGGAGAAATCGATTTCGTGCAAGCTGTACGAGAACGAGTTAAGCTCTTAGCAGGATTAGAAGTAAAACATCTAGAAGAAATAGCAAATAACATGCATCTCACTCCCGGAGCAGAAGAACTCATAAACTCTCTGAAATCAATGGGCTATAAGATCGCACTCATTAGCGGGGGATTCACCTTTTTCACAGATCGTCTAAAAGAAAAATTAGGTCTAGATTACGCCTTTGGAAACAAAATGATAATAAAAAACGGAGCCCTAACTGGAGAAGTGGAAGAGCCTATCATAGACGGAGAAAAGAAGGCAGACATAATCCAATGGATTTCCGAGATAGAGGGAATATCTAAAGAAGAGGTAATCGCTGTCGGAGATGGTGCCAACGATCAGTTCATGCTAAATAATGTTGGACTAGGTATTGCTTTTAACGCTAAGCAGGTTCTTAAACAGGTAGCCGATGGTGTCATTGCACAAAAGAATCTTCTCAGCATACTTTACGCCCTAGGACTGCCTGAAAAAGAACTTAAAAAATATATTAACACCAGTTAAACGAATTATTTCGAACCTAGACTCTTCTAAATACTCTGTTTTACTTTAAGAAAGAAATGTTTCAAGTTTTTTATGGAGAAACTCATTTTTCTGTTGTTCTTGGTCTGATTGTATAAGTAGTGTGCGTATGTTCATAGTTGTTCACTTAAACGCACAACATTTATTAAATATACACCTTAAGTTTTAACAGTGATTATAATGTTAGAAGAGATGAGGGCACAGATAGCTGCAGGCAAACTGGAAGCTACGGATATAATAAAGTGTGCATTGGGAATTAGAGAACTGGAAGTAAAAACCTATTTTACTCTATTAGATGGATCCATGCAGGTTCAAGAAATTGCGGATAAACTACAGAGGAACCGAAGCACAATTCAAAGATCTCTTACGAATCTGATAAGCAAAGGTTTAGCTACGAGAAGAACGAAGAGTATAGCTAGGGGAGGTTATTACTACGAATATGAAGCGGCGCCCGCTTCAGAAGTTAAAAAAATGGTAAGAGCAGCTTTAGACCAGTGGTATGAAAAGATGGTGCGCTTCCTAGAAGAGGGATGGAAAAAGCCAAAATAGTGCTAAATAATAATCGGGAGAACTAGTCTAAACATTAGCTTGACAATTAATATCCCTTCAATCAATACTTATAATGGGCAAACTTTACTGTTCCAATATTTTATGTATATTTTTCTAAATGGTGATTTCAAAGGTTTGTGGTAATGATAGATGAGAATAATTGTTATATTAAAAATCTCCCGCATATCTATAAAATTCTTGAAAATGTTCTGGATGACGATTATAAACAGGTTTTATATATTGTCTCATTGTTATTGGGCCAGTATTACGAACAAAGATTCTTCAGCTATGATAAATCTCGACTAATTATGGAAGATGTGGTTTCTGTCTGCGGTCTGCCCCTCCATTATACGCGAGAAGAAATAATGAATGATGTTTTTCTAGTGGGCGAGGACTGGAATGTCTTTTTTCCCGTGGGTGGGATTAAGGGAGATTGCCTAGCGTGGGGAAACAGACTAAGTCTGCCGTCATCGGGAGAAATGTATGAGATACCGCGCGTGGTTTCTTTAGCAATTAAAAAATTTGAAGAAGAACAAATTTATGAAAATTGGCTAAACTTGGTGAAAGAATATTTCAGCAAGATAGGGGCAACCTATGCAGAAAAAACGTCTCAAATTCTTCAATACGCGATAAATCAGGGTATTTGCAACATGATAAATGCATCATCTATAGAAGAGGGATGTATAAGTGTTGGGCTAAAGAATTCTGGAGCTATAATCGCAGAGATGAAAGGTGGGGGAATAATAAGTCCCTCGGTTCATTGTGGTATATTCTTAAGGAAACCGGAAATTTTTACTAATAATGAGGAAGAAGCGAGTATAATGAAGAAATTTATTAGTGGGGCGCCTATTTACCAATTAAATAAGGCTCTTATTACATGGTTTTCAAATGAAAAAGAAATGAGCAGGGGATTTAATCGGTGTTTCACAAGACGCCGATAAAAAATGAAAAATTTGGAATTACTTTAAGGAGGTCATAATTGCTATAAAACTGACTATTAATATTCGTAAAATATTTAAATCCTAAATTGGTAATTAGTTGTTCCCGATAATTGAACAATTATGAAATATTTATCAAATCAATAGAGGGAAAAATATGGAGGAAGATCCAGAACTGAAAAAAATTCGCGAAAAAAAATTAAAAGAATTAATGGAGCAACAATCCAAACCTCAGTTTCCAACAGGGATTATTCATATGAATTCTGCAAGGTTTACAGAGATAATAAAAACATCTAAACTCCCAGTTATAGTAGATTACTCAGCCCAGTGGTGTGGGCCCTGTCGCATAATAGCGCCTATATTTGAGCGTCTAGCTAACGATTTTGCTGGTAAAATCATTTTTGGCAAGATTGACGTGGATGAGGAACCAGGTATTGCTCGCGCTTTTGGAATCAATGCTGTACCCACGCTTATCATCTTTAAAGAAGGTAAACCTGTGGAACGCCTTTTAGGTGTTGTCGGGTATGACCAGCTCTATAAGCTTTTAGACCAAATCAAAGTATAAATTTATTTTTTTCTCCTTTTACTGGATTAATTATTTTGTAACAGATACTCTGCGGATTTGAAGATGAATTTTTTAAAAAATTAGCGTACAGGATAAGTAATTAAAATATTAAAAA
>NZ_JBRAKS010000363.1:0-3885 GCF_052745115.1 Candidatus Jordarchaeum sp. | reverse complement strand
GAACCGAACACCATCTGGAAGTGTCCTAGATGGGTAAGTTTCGGACAACGGTTCTCAGCTGTATCAACAGCAGTGGGACTAAAAATCGCTGGACACGAGTTCTTCGAACTGATAAACCTCTTCCTAATGCCCATATTCTTTGTAAGTGGAGCCATAATACCAGTTGAAGCAATGCCCGAATGGCTACAAGTTATTGCCCGCTTCAACCCTCTAGCTTACTCTGTGGACGCAATTAGAAAACTTATGCTGGGCGGAGAGTTAGGACTATTAGGAGGGGAGTTTGCAATGATGGATATTCTTCCTTCATTGTTATTTGATGCCTCTGTTCTACTATTGTTCTTATCGGTTTCGGTGCTGATTTCGGTTATCCTTGCTAGAAAAGCCCTAATCTAAGTATTTACCCATAACTAAAAAAGGATACTTTACCTAAGTTAAATTAGATTTAGTAATGGTTTTTCTCTGGTGTGGCCTATGGGAAGTGGTTTTAAGGATATTGTTTTAGAGTCTGGAATCTATTTTATGAGTGGTAATGAGGCTTGTGCTGAGGGTGCGATTACTGCTGGTTGTAGGTTCTTCGCCGGGTACCCGATTACTCCTGCCACGGAGATTATGGAGATTATGGCTCGTAGGATGCCAGAGGTGGGGGGTGGTTTTCTTCAGTGTGAGGATGAGATTTCTTCTATTGCAGCGGTGATCGGTGCGGTTTTGGCTGGGGCCAAAGGTATGACTGCTACTAGTGGACCTGGTTTTTCTCTGATGCAGGAGAATTTGGGATTGGCGGTCATGTGTGAGATCCCCTGTGTTCTCGTGGATTGTCAACGTGCCGGTCCCAGCACAGGACTGCCTACGCGTGTTTCTCAGGGCGATGTTATGCAGGCTCTCTGGGGTAAACATGGAGACGGCATGATTGTAGCACTTGCCCCCTCTTCTCCTCAGGAGATGTTTGACTTAACAATCAGAGCTTTCAACATTGCGGAGGCATTCCGGGTTCCGGTTATAATATTGGCTGATGAGGAAGTGGCTCACACGAGGGAGAGGGTTGAGGTCCCGGAACGCGATGAACTAAAAATTGTAACAAGGAGAGATCCTAGGGTTTCAAAAAAAGAATTTTTGCCTTTCAAAGCCGATGAAAGGGGTGTTCCTCCACCACTTCCACCACTGGGCGGGGGCTATCATTTCCATTTCACCGGATTGAGTCATGATGAGAAAGGTTACCCTATTGATGACCCGAAAAAACATCTGGATCTAGTGAAACGTTTGAGGGATAAGATAGTTAACAACTCTCGGGAGTTAACCTTTCTAGAAAAACAAGTTACCGATAATTCGAAGATAGCGATTGTTTCTCTGGGGAGTGTTTCCAGAGTTGCGTTGAAAGCGATTGTTGAGGCGAAAAAGGAAGGAATTATTGTTGATTACTTGCGTTTAATCACAGTCTGGCCTTTTCCCTACGATGAAGTGCTCAAAGTAGCGGAGGGTGTGGATTACATACTGGTTCCTGAACTGAATGCCGGCCAAATAATTCATACCGTAGCTGAGGCCGCTAAGGGCAAGGCGGAAGTGATTCCTATTATGGGTATAGCCAGGCAATTTAAGCCCAAAGAAATTCTTGATGAAATTAAAAAATATGTGTGAATAAATTGTGGAGGAGATTAAGAAATGACTGAAACGCTTACTGTAATTAATCCCCTTAGAAAATATTTACGGGAGGATAGACTGCCCACTGTGTTTTGTGCGGGCTGCGGCAATGGAATAATACTAAACTGCACCCTTCAAGCTATCGATAAATTGGGTATGAGTATTGATGATATTGTCTTCGTTTCTGGAATAGGCTGCTCGGGCAGGATACCGGGATACATAGATGCTGATAGTCTGCATGTAACACATGGGAGAGCCGTAGCCTTCGCAACGGGTATTAAACTCTTCAACCCGGACCTTGAAGTAATCGTTTTCACCGGCGACGGTGACAGTGGCGCAATAGGGATTTCACACCTCATACACGCCGCGAGAAGAAATGTTGATGTAAATGTTATAAGTGTCAATAATCTGGTCTACGCTTTAACCGGCAGTCAGACCAGCCCCACCACTCCAGTAGGTGCTTATACGTATACTTCTCCTTATGGTAGTTTCGAGGGATTTTTTGATCTCTGCGAACTGGTGGCGGCAGCGGGTGCGAATTATGTGGCACGGTGGAGCACCGTTCAGCCTCAGAGAATAATAGAATCCATAATGAAAGGCATACAGAAGCGGGGATTCTTCTACATAGAAGTCATCAGCCAGTGTCCCACACAGTTCGGAAGAAAAAATGAGATGCCTGATTCCAAGCAACTCATGGAATGGTTTAAAGAGCGCACCCTAAAACTAGAGAGAGCGAAGAATCTTCCTCAACGCGAGAGGGCGGGTAAACTGATAGTGGGCGAATTTGTAGATAGAGACAGACCAGAACTAAGTAACGAGTACCGAAAGCTAATCGAGGGCGTACAGAGAGGAACCATCAAGTTAAAGAAGCCCCATCTGGACTGGCTGGAACTGTCCTTTAGAGAATAGGAGAGAGGATTCAATTTTGACAACTCTAGAAGTACAATTTGTAGGTTCTGGTGGTCAGGGAATTGTTTTTCTAGGGTTTATTCTATCGCGAGCTGCGGTGATTTATGAGGGAAAAGACGCTACTAATATTCAAAGCTACGGGTCGCGGATGAGGGGAGGATCAACTATATCCGATATTATCATCTCTGATGAAGACGTAATTTGTCCCGTTGTATCAGAACCAGACATTTTGGTTGCATTAGCGGATGAATCCTTGGAAGAATTCGCTGCCAGTTTGAAAGAGGGCGCCCTACTTCTAATTGATGAAAGCGTTAAGTTTTTTCCGAAAAATAATTTTAAGGTTTTCAGAATTCCTGCGGCTAAGATTGCGGAATCTGATTTCAAGTCTAGAACGCCAGCTAATATGATAATGCTAGGGGCTTTAATAGGCATCACCGACCTAGTTTCGGAAGAAGCGATTTTAAATTCTCTACTGGACGTAATGGAAGAATTGGATCTAAGAGAGAAAGTAAAGGAGAGAAATATTCAAGCCCTAATAAAAGGAATTAAACTGGGAAGAGCTCTCACCAAAGACTAAAATCAAAAATTTGTAATAACCAAGCTAGCTAGTGGAATTACTCTGGGACCTTGTTAAGAGTTTTCCTTTAGTACTAAATGAGATTTTTCCATAAAAAGTATTTGTTAATATTTTTTTAGGATTATTTATTAAATTTTGTATCTATGTTACCCGCTTGAAATCATTTATTAGATGCATTTATCAAAATATTATATGGTGAGCTTTACTTGTCTGAATATAATGATGAGGTCGGAAGACCACGCGTATGGGCGGGTAGATTTAACCGGTGCTGGCTTCTCGGGATGTTTGTTCAACACTCGCTCTTAGCCAAAGAAGGAATTAAAGTTCCCTCTCCTCCAGAAATGATGGAATTATGTCCTGGAATTGATATTGTAGAAGCAATAAACTTACAGAGGACAATTTACGGTGCCGAGGTGGACTGGGAAAGGCAGACCATTATTGTGAGATATAAGGATAAGAGGTACAACATAACGAGACTAATTATTGACATTGTTAACGAATTCACCTATGGGGATCGAATTGATGAGATAAGTATAGACACCAAGGGATTTGACTTCAAGAGTGCAGCGAGCTGCGCACAAGAAAACATAATCGAAAAAATAGTGTCCGGTGAACTCCCACCAGAATAAAAATATCTTACATTTTATTTAAAATAATATGTTTAAACGCGAACTCAATTTTATAGTTTTTTTAAGAATTAAGCTAGTTTGGTTCTGGTGCCAAATACGGTTGGTAAGGTTAATTTGTGGGTCACGCCATTCTCA
>NZ_JBRAKS010000362.1:0-3892 GCF_052745115.1 Candidatus Jordarchaeum sp. | reverse complement strand
GGACATCCTACCAATTAACAGCAAGGGGTGACAAATGTCCCTAACTTCTACAATAAAAGTTAAAAATGGTATATTTATTATAAAAATTATATATGCAAGTATTTAAACAGTATATTTGAATTTGGGAAAGCGATTCGAAACAAGGGTGATGTTGGATTTGCGATTCTGCCCTCTACTCTAGGTTTCAAAATTAGAAAAGGAGCCCCATAAAAGCTACTTTGGGAGACGAAGTCGAACGAAACTACATCACCCAGGACAGGAAAAATAAAATTTAAGCTGATAGGGGTAGAAGAACAATGGTTTGGAGTGAGATTGCTAAAAAAGCCGCTTCTTACGGATTAAGCGTGGAAAACGCTTTCGTGGATGGAATGTTTCTGGCGGGTATGCAGATAGCCACTTTCGGCGGAGAGTTTGTAAAAAGCTTTGGCGAAGGAGCAAGGGGAATACTGCTCCGGGGAGCTGTAGCAACGGGAAAATACGTAGGAAATAAAGTGACCAATGACTTTGGATTCGGCAAAGAACTAATTGATGTTGGAAGAATACAGGACTTGGTCATGTATTCAGTTCTCATGCCCCACACAATAGAACAGCTAGAAAATGGGGACATTAAATTATCAGTTTTTGACTGCCCCTTTGCACCTATGGCGGTTTTACTGTCGGACCCTATGGCTTGCGAGATGTGTGTGGGATACGTTAGAGGTGCGGCAAAGTATGTAACAGAGGGTAAAGCTGGGGTTTCAAGAGTTACACACATTCCTGCGGGAGACGAGAGATGCGACTTCTTTGTTAAGGATGGTGTGCCTCATGGACTCACCCGCTATGAAATAAAGGCCCATATTCCACCTGAGGATTACCTCTCAACACTTCTCTCAAAAGATTTGGAATTCGTCAAGGAAAACTACTTGCCTAAGGCTTTTTCAAATCCCAAAATAGTGGATCAGAACGCGAGTGAAGAGGAGAAAAAAGACCAGGCATTAGCCTACCTAATTGAGATAACGTCGTTAGTTTTACGTGGATTAGTGATGACCGAGTCTTATAGTGCCTATAGCATCCTTGGAAAGGGTATCTCTTACAGGGTTGCGGAAACAGCCGGAAAAGGAGCTGCTGACTTAATGGTTGCTGGTTTTCCGCCAGTAATCTCTGGTTGGAATGACAGGTTCGGTCTATCTAATTTGGAGGGAAGAGCTGAGAAAGCGGCGGTATTGTATTCAACTGTAATGAAGCTGGATGGTAAGGTTGGAGACGGCTGGTTTGAAGTTGACAACTGTCTCTGGAAAAATATGGTTGAGGAAATGTTGAAGGATCCAGCTGGTTATGATATGGCTAGTCTCAGTGAGTCGGATAAAGCTGAGGCAATAAAATGTGGGTGCGTCTCTTGTGATAGCTGCCTTAAAGGGCTTATAGGTTCAAATGGTGTTCATGTAGAACAAGCCAGTTGCCAAGCTGACGGAACAGACAGATGCCACTGGGTTTTTAAATAAGCTTATCTGCCTTTTTTTCTCCCCACTCCCCATTTCTAATCTAACATTCTATGGCGATATGGATTCATCTGATTCTACCCGCTTATTTTAAGGTTCTAAATTTGAAGTACTATAAACGCTCGTTACGGAGGAGAAATCAAACAAAATCACATCGCTTGATTCGATTTAATTTTTAGAAACAGGTGCATAATTGACTAGATGCTTTTTCAACTGCGATTTGTATCTTTCAAATCCGAGCGGGGCATTATTTATATAAGTGTTTTACTTAATCTTTTCTAAAAAAATAGGAGGAGAGAATATGGAGAAACCATGGTACAATTCTTGGCCAAAAGATCTTCCTAAAACACTCGATTACCCAAATATACCCCTTCACCAAACCTTAGATGACACAGCGAAAAGGCTGCCCGATAAAACTTCTTTGATATACTATGGAACCGAGATACCCTTCAAAGAAGTGAAAGAAAACGCGGACCGGTTTGCAACTATCCTAGCAGATATAGGCGTGGAGAAGGGTGATAGAGTGATGTTATACTTGGAAAACTCACCCCAATTCGTAATGGCCTATTATGGAGCCCATAAGGCCGGAGCAATAATAGTCCCGGCCAATCCCATGTTCAAGGAAATGGAGCTTGAATACGAAATCAAGGATTCAGGGGCAGAAACCATCATTGCACTGGATCAACTGTATCCCTTTGTTGAAAAAGTCAGAGACAAAACTGATCTTAAAAACGTGTTCATAACAAACATTGGAGAATACTTCCCAGAGGAGCCCACACTTCCAATCATGGATGCCTTAAAAGTAGAAAAGAAAAACTATCCTAACACTATCGACTTTTTAGAAAAAATAGAGGACACCAAGCCCAACCCACCAAAACTGGAATTCAATCCTAAAGAGGATCTTGCGCTACTCCAGTACACGGCGGGAACCACTGGCATGCCAAAGGGTGCTATGATCACACACAGCAATATTATGACAAATGTTTACGGGGGGGCGAAATGGGTAGGAACCACAGATAAAGACATCAGCGTAGGAGTGCTACCATTATTCCATGCTACAGGTATGGTGCACAGTATGTGCAACCCGATACTGGTGGGCGCAACCAGCGTATTGTTGGCACGCTTTGACCTAGCTGCCTTCTTAGAAGCGATAAGCAAATATAGATGTACGCTCTGGGTTGGTATCACTACTATTGCTGTCGCCATTGCTATGTTTGCCGATCCCACAAAATATGACATGACATCTCTCCGAGGCAGCTTTGCTGGCGGTGCCCCCTTAGGGCAGGAGGTTATAAAGAAATACAAGGAGATTACAGGCAGTGACATGATTGAAGGCTATGGCTTGTCAGAGTCTATTTCTCAGGTTACCATCAACCCTGTCGATAAACCAAAGTATGGCTCGGTGGGCATTCCCGTCTTCGATGTTGATGCCAAAGTTGTCGATGGGGAAACTGGCGAAAAGGAGTTGGGATTTGACCAGGAGGGAGAACTCATCTTTAAGGGACCACAAATCATGAAGGGATACTGGAAAAACCCCGAAAAAACAAAGGAAACACTTAAAGACGGATGGCTCTACACGGGCGACATTGGAAAAATGGATAAAGACGGATACATATGGATAGTGGGACGTAAGAAGGAAATGATAAATGTTTCAGGATACAAAGTGTGGCCCTTTGAAGTGGAAGATTTCCTTTATAAACACGAAGCAGTCCAAGAGGTGGGTGTTGTAGGAGTTCCCGATGAGTACCGGGGAGAAACGGTGAAGGCAGTTATTGTGCTTAAACCTGATTATAAGGGTAAAGTGTCTGAGGAAGACATTATCAAGTGGTCTAAAGAAAAGATGGCCGCTTACAAGTATCCGAGAATCGTAGAGTTTAAGGACTCGCTACCAAAGAGTGGCGCGGGTAAAGTGCTAAGAAGAGTCTTATTGGAAGAACACCTAGAAAAAATGAAAGAAGCAAAAAAATAATTTACTAGTAAAAATTTACATTAAAAACCGTTTCAGGATATAATCTCAATTTGTTAGGTGGAAGGATTAATCAACAGAGTCCACCTTTGTGAATGGTTGTATCCCTTGGAACGGTATCTAATTTTTTATTATTATATGTGCGTCTTAGAAATTATCGAGTTTTTTCATAAAATCTGTTGGTAAAGGTGTTATCGATTTCCGATTTTGTGAGGGGATGCTATTCGTTTTTGTTGAATTTGACTAATTGTTGGTTCGTCTTTAGCTTAGGGCGGATCTCCCGATTTATTAATGAGGGTAAGTTTTCAATCTACTGAAAATTTAAGCAAAGTTCAATATAGAGGTATATATTTGTATAATTTGCATATATTATATGGAAATATTTATAACAGGGAACAAAACCCCTTTCGGGGAAATTATCGATAGATTAAACTGCTTATAATGTAGT
>NZ_JBRAKS010000361.1:0-3892 GCF_052745115.1 Candidatus Jordarchaeum sp. | reverse complement strand
TTATTAATTTTTTATAATAATAAAAAAATGAGAAAAAACATCCAGCTTTTATCTAGATGCCCATTGATTTTCTGACGAGTTGTATTACATCATACATTTTAAGTTTGGAGTTATTTTGATTTATTGCATCATCCAGGTTTCGCCAGCAGAAGGGACAAGCTGATACCAAGGCGTCTACCTCTAGTTTCTCTGCCTCCCTAACTCTATCATAAGCTACTTCCACAGCCCACTCGGAGAAGCCAGCCTTGACTCCACCTCCAGATCCACAGCACCAAGAATTTTCCCTTGTTCGGGGCATCTCAACCAGTTCTATTCCTGGTATTTCTTTTAGCACATTTCTGGGCGAGTCGTAGAGACCAACGTGACGTCCCAGATGACAAGGATCGTGATATGTTACTCTCATGTTGATTTCGTGGGATAATTCTATTTCCCCGTTTTTAATCATGTTTTCCAAAAGCTCGGTGGTGTGTAGAACTTCGAATTCGTGTTTAGAGTTGAGAAGCCAGTCATAGGATTCCAAGTAGTCCTTTTTCCAGGTTCTATAACATCCCGCACAAGTGGTCACTATTCTCTTTGCACCCGTTTTTTTGGCTTCTTGGATATTGTGCTGAGCTATCTGTGGGGCTGAAACGTAGTCTGTTTCCCACTGCCCGGTTCTCAGCAAGGGAGAGGTGCAGCACCACTCATCCTTCATGATAGTAAAATCTACCCCAGCTTTGTCGAAGACTTTTACGGTGTCTTGTGCCAGCATCTTTTGCCGGTAGGCTGAGGTGCAACCAACGAAGTAAATTGTTTCTGACTCCTTTGGAAGATTGGTGTCCTTGGGCAACCAATCAAGCCTCTTGCTGTGGGGTTCAATATAGGGGTTGTGCTCCTTTCCTAGGTGTTTACCGAAAGCCGTCTGATTACCGGGTAGGGTAACCCCTGCATTAACGGCTTCGGCTCTTACTGCCTCGATTATCCCTAATACATTTTCGTGTAAGGGGTATACGCAGTTGGCTTCACAGTTTCCGCAGGTTGGGCAGGCAAAAAGTATGTTGACCAGTCGGTCGCTCCAATCTAATTTCTTTTCAAAAACCGCTTTTGCGAGGTTTATTTTTCCACCGCCGGTATAGGTTTCGAATTTGAACTTGTCGTATGAAGGACAATTCGTATAAAATATTTCGGGGCCGGTTGTTCTGCAGTGTCCACATTTATAGCATCGGTGTAAGACATCCTTAAATCTTTCTAAAACCATAATCCTCATCTCCTAGGTTACCCATTTTCCCGGAGCCATTATTCCATTCGGATCCAAGAGCTTTTTGATCTTTTTAATAAGATTGACATACTCCGGGTCAGCGTATTCCAAAACTTGTTTATGTAGGGAAGGGGCTGGCTTCCAGAGAACTCCTCCCATTTCTATTGCCATATCAGCTATTTCCTCCAAAGCCTTGTGCACTCGCTCAACCTCATCTGGAGATTCTTTTACGAAGGGGAAGGTATACATTACACCGGTTGCATGGCCAGTTCTAAAAGGCCTGATAAGGTGAAGGTACTGAAAACCATGTTTTTTAGCTATATCAATTCCTTTCTTGTAGGCTTCTCCCACCACCTCGGTTGGCATGTAAACTCCTAAGTATTCTGCTCCTCCACCAATCCTCAAATCCATGAAGGGAAGCGGTTGGGGCACCCTAAGCATATTCTCTTTAACTGACGCTGGTGGAGTAAATTCCTCTATTTTTACACCCCTCTGCAGCGCTTCCTCGACAATTCCCAGCATTATTTGCTTTTTTACTTCGAATTCTTCCAGTTTTTGACCACTTATGAAAACATCCAAAACGATTTCCGGCATATCTGGCGGTTTCTCAGGAGTATAATAGCGCTTGATACTTGAACCAGTCCAGCTGTTTACGTAAATATCATCACAAACCTCGCTCTTTATCAGCTTCATCAGCAGGTCCACACTATCATCTACATCATCGATTTTATAGAAGAACATGTCCCTCACCTTGGGTCTCGGCCATAGATGAATAGAGGCCTTTGTTATAATTCCCGTGGCTCCGAACCAGCCCAGAAAGAGACCAATAAAGTCGGGGAGGCAGTATTTCGAAAACCAAGACTTTCCTAAAGCAATAGAACCGGTTCTCATAAGTTCACCTGTGGGCAAAACCACCTCTAATCCAGCAATCATCTCTGAACTGATACCGTACTTCAGAGAAATTTGACCCGCCCCGTGTATTATTGCATTTGAAATTACACCTACCGATGGTGGGGCATGAGGAAGTGTGAACCACAGATCAGGATAGTTATCATCCAAGTATGTTTTGAGTTGCCCCGTGGTTACTCCACATTCAACCACAGCGTACATTGAATGCGGATTCACTTCCAGTATTTTGTTCATGCGTTTAAGGTCTATTAGGATGCCCCCACCAATAGGTAAGGATAAACCGGAAAGAGTTAGACCCGCTACTCTGGGAGTAATAGGAATCTTTTCTCTGTTAGCCAGTCTTACTATCTCCTGGATTTCTCCAACAGTTCCCGGCATCACTACGTACTCCGGCATAACTGGCTCTTCTGCACTAGGATCAGTTGAGTAGTAATAAAGCTCTTCAATATTATCAGATACAAAACTTTTTCCCACTATTTTCTCCAAGGACCCGAAGATTCTTGAATGCTGAGGCTCTACAAATTTTTTTCCCAACATTATTCTATCCTCCAGTTGAATACTTTTAATTGGTGTGTATTGGTCGCCATAATCTTGATTTTTAGGCTTTTCCAACATAAAATTTGAGCTCTATATAAAAATAGTGCTAAAAAATTGTTTTAAAAAATAACTAATCAACTATAAATATTTCAAAAAGCCGATAAGCAAAAGATTACAAGTATTAAAAATATTGGTATGAGAACTAATTGTTTCAGAGAATAATAAAAGGAGAGAATGAGGGAAGTACCCTTTAATCTCAGGCTTTAAAACCCTAAGGCTTCTCCAATGAGTATAACGAATATGCGGTCAGGTATGTGTGGTTGATCTATTATGGTTGTCATGCCGCATGCTCTGTTTTTGTGTCCACAGTTTCTCAGAATTTTGGGCTCGCCTCCACATCTAGCTAGACGTGAACATGGCGGATACCACTCCTCCTCCTCTTTGCTTTTAGGCTCCCCACCCATCATCCTCACCAGTTGAGGAGCAACCACATTCCTTACCCTAACAAACGCGTCGTCAATGTCTCTGACTATTTTATTGCATCCAGCGACAACAAACACTTTTTTTGGACCGAACATCATTGCAGCTATCCTGTTGCCGTATCCGTCACTGTTAACCAGGGTCCCCTTTAGGGTGATCGCATTGGTGCTGGTTAGATAGAGGTCAGCGTGTAATCCCGCACGCCACTTTTTGATTGTTTTATCAAGGGCTCCCTCTGTTAACATCCAATGTCTTGCCACATGAATTTCTTCGGGTGTGACAATGTCCTCAAATGGATTTATACAGGTCCATTTTCCTGCCTTTTGTAGATCGAAGAGAATTCCCATATTAATAAGGGTAACAGAGCCGCCCCAGGAGATGACGCCTCCTTCCGGTACCTCTTTTTCAATCATCTCAAATATCTTTGTCCTAGCCTCTTTAGCGGTGGGTATGTACATACCGTCCATATTATTTTTTCTTAAATTCTCAATAACCTGGTTGGCAAGCTTTTCGTAATACCAAGGCCTGATACCATACCATTTTGCTAAATCAGGTTCTGTTGTTGTCATAAAAATCACCTTAAGGTTTTTTAGGATTGATGATGATAACCCCTATTTTAACTTTTTCATTAAAAGTTAATTGATAAAAATACAAGTTTTAAAAATATAAAAATTTGGTTCTGGTACTAAATACGGTTGGTGGGTCTGATTAGTGTTTTGGTTTTCATTT
>NZ_JBRAKS010000360.1:0-3914 GCF_052745115.1 Candidatus Jordarchaeum sp. | reverse complement strand
CATAGCCATATATGGTATTATTTAGTATTAAATCTTCCTACTGTTGTAAACCCCCTGGAAATTTCAGAGTACTTTTATTATTATCGTAGGCTCTGGAAGGATGTGGAGCATCGGTACAGGGAGAACCAGTTCACCAGCTACAAAGAAGTACTCCAAGGAATAGAAAGAAGAAAAAGGTTGAAAGCCAAATTAGAAAAGCAGACAATTCAGAAAAATCCACCATAGTACCAAATAAATTCGTTTTATACTTGTACTTTCTACAGCTTCGGGATTAGTCTCATTTAAAATCTTTAACTTCATAGATCGCAATACTTCGATCATAAATTAGTGCAGGATTGTGTTCTAAATTAGATAGCCGCAAAGGGGTATTTGAGTGGCGAAAATAAAAATTACTGGTGTGGATGAGCCAGAGTACGTAATGGAGATTTTGATGAAAAACATTAGGAGCAGGTTTGTTGAAATAGAAGAGCAAACTAATGATTTAAAAGAAATTATTAAATCATTGGAGAAAAAGTATGGATTCGGCTGAGAGGAATTTAAGAAAAAGTTTGAGAATAGGGAATTACCAGAGGAAAGCGACTCTGACTACGTGGAATGGAGAGCCGCTACAAAAATCTTAGAAGAACTCGTCAACGAGGGCAGAGTACTGGAGGAACTGCTCAAATGAGCAACTCCTTATAAACTCTTAAACAATAAATAAAAAAGAGAAAGAAGTAAAGCGATTAGACTATAGTCTTAATTATTTTTCCGTAGGGTAGAGTCATATCATATTCCACGTAGACACTAGCCGCTAACTTTGTTGGCTTAAGAAGATCAACTGGATCCTCTTTTGATTTCGCGAATTTGATTTTTCCCTCGCCGCCCATCATCTTTTTTATTTCCAAGGGATTTGAGGTTAAAATAACCTTCTTTACATCCAAGCCGGAGCCGTCTCCCTTAAGCATCTGCTTAAACGTCATGATTGTGGCTTCAAACGGCATTTCAAGTGGTCCCGATGGTTCCACAACGGCTTCAATGAATTTGATGCCTTTGCGTTCAACCGTTCCCATAACCTTTTCCTCTTTCTGCACCAGTTCGATATCCGCCATCTTTTTTGGAAAACCCCAAATCTCCCGCCCCGCAACCAACGCCTCCTCCGTAGTCACCCACATAAAAGGATTGAACCAAGCACTCACATCACCACACTTGGCCTGCACCATAAGGTAAGCCTCATTGTAAGGCCCAAGAGGCTCACACTTCGGATACTCCATGATGCCCAGAAAAGCCAGAGGCATATCTCCAACCTCAAGAACGTCTGGCAAAACTTTCTTAATGTTGTTCGGTTCCGTCTCGTAGACTATTAAAATGCCGCGAGCACCAGGATACTTGTAAGGCGGTTCGGGATACATGGGAGCCTGAATAGGAATACTCTTCAAAACACGAAACCTCCAAAACAAAAATTATTCCTTTAAAATATTGTAAATAACACATAATTAAGATTTCGAAAAAAATTAAAAACCACCCTTTTTATCATCAATAAAGATTCTAAGATAAATCCCACAAGTACATAGCTGTTTCCCCAACCATTATTAAAACATTAATGGGAAAAGAGGAGCCCAAAAATACAAAACGAAAAATAAAAAATGAATGGGATTTAGCTCTTAAACATCAAGCCAATACTAAGTATTATCTATTTAAGATTTTGTTATCTTTATGTCTTCTGTGCAAGAAGCTCATAGGCCGCATTTTAAAGTTGAATATGTACTCGGTTAAAAGTAGAAATAGACTTGAACAAGCCCAAAACCATACAACACACAATAGGTAACACTGAGTTAACAATGTTATCCTACACGCCGAGAACACACCACTCAGTCAATAAAAACCGTACTTATTACATCATGCTTCCTCTGGATTGGACAGATTCGAATATATGTACCCTTTTCGAACCGGCCCATCAAACCCACACACTTAACGGCGCCTTCCTCCTCGATTTCCGATATATATACAAGTTTCGCGTAAAAAACTATTAAATCACAACACTATTAAGAGGAGGATTAAGGGTGCAAGGGAGAACTTTTAAAGCTATCTTCTGTACCTGTTTTGTGGTACTTTTTCTCAGCTTGGGTATGGGTATTATAGGTTTCTTTTCAAATGTCCAAATCTCAAACACTATCAGTCCATTAATACTTGTCGCAAATCAAAAACAGATAAATGAAATAAATACCTTAGAAGAATATTCTAAGCAAGGACTGGTAATATCACCCATATCGATGATCGATATGAAAATGGGGAAACTATGAAAAGCCTGAGTCTAGACTTCAACCGATGGCTGATGAAGAATTCAACTAGGAGCCTAACTATGATGAATCATCCCAGCAACGAGACGCTAGCCCCATTGTTCTTCTCGTTTCTGAGAGAAAACCCGACACAAGCAAAACTATTCGCAGAATATGACAGACTACTATCAGAGAAAAATAGACTCCTAGAACAAGAAAGACAACTTGAAATAGAAGCAGAATTCCAAAACATAAACCTGATCGTAGAGCAGGGCGAAATAGTACGAGAATGGAGCACCGTTAAAACAGTAAACGGAACAGAAGTAACATCGGTGTACCGAGAGTACGCTATGGAAATAAACGGAACCACCCAAAGCGTGTTAAAAGTAACAGTGTACAGCAGCGACGGAACAGTAATCAGCGACCCCTACATAAGAATCAGCAGAACCCCACTCATCTGCTTGATATGGTCCTGGCAATGGTGGTGTTGGAGGTTCGTACTTGTCCCCATATTATACGGATATGACGTATTCGCATACGCCCACTTCACATACTTGGAGGAAAACATGTGGTTCGCGGAGGTTGTAAATGTTCCTGGAAATCCTACAATTTCGGGAATTGCCGGAATGATAAGCTTTGGTGTGACCATAGTTACTCTACTTTTTTCCATCCCCGAGGGGTATAGTAAAATCGTTGGAGCTATCGCTGGAATTATAACCGCTATTTTAGCTGCAGTCACCTTCGAACCAGGTAAAGTAGCTATGGATCTTTTTAACAAAATTCTTCTTGCCCAACAGCAAAATAGATCAATAGATCCAGTGTGGGGATTTCGGTTTTATGAGTATGTTCATTATCCAGTAAGTCCACCAACAGGCGCGATTTGGTATTATCCGCCGGTCCCCGATGTTATACCAACTATAGCTTGGCACTATGTAACTGCAACTGGAGGCATAATTGGCGCAACACCTCCCTATTATGATTCACCACTACCCATTGACCCCATAACAGCGTATGACCTTCAGTACCTGTACAGTACAATTGCCAATAAATGCGGATGTTGGGATACTTGGATATGGATAGGAGGAATCCCTGGTGGAACACCGCCTAAATGAACTTATTATTTGTGAGGGGGTGAACAGTCTTCTCCCCCTTTTATTTATTAGTTTAGGTGGAGGATTTGTGGAGTGAAAACGAAAACCGTGATGCATTTGCTTGGATTTGTTGTACTTTTCCTATTAGGAGTTTTCGCCGCTTCCGGTCTCATATATGGAACTCTATCAAGCACTGGTCCTTTAATATTTTTGTATCCCGTACTTGTTAGGTTCTCTCCAATAGGACTATATATAAAATTTTTATTCGTAGACTCATTTCCCATACCTGCTCTGGTTTTAGGCCACGAATCTCTTCTAATCCTTCCAACAAATTATCCACTCTACCTGAGCTTGCTTTACACAGCTACAATAGCGTTTATAATGATTCTAGTCTTTTCCATACCTGCCCTTCTAATCAAACCCTTGTTAAGAATGCCGGAGTACGAATATTTCCATGATGCCTGGGCCAGAGTTAAATTCTTATTCACAAAAAGTTCTTGGAAAAAAAGATTAACTGTAGAAGTTAGGGACATTTGTCACCCCTTGCTGTTAATTGGTAGGATGTCCT
>NZ_JBRAKS010000359.1:0-3914 GCF_052745115.1 Candidatus Jordarchaeum sp. | reverse complement strand
TGGAACGCTTCCAGATCCTTAAAAAACGCCAGCAAAAATGGTCAGCCACAAAATTCTTATTTATGAGCGAATAAGTATTCTATCAAACTATACTTATAATTTAAATATGAAGTTAAGCTTTTCTAAAAATAAATGTTAAAAGGTGTCATTATGGGAAGGTTAGATGGAAAAATTGCAGCTGTGACGGGGGCTGCTTCAGGAATTGGATTAGAAATTTCCAGAAGGTTCCTAAGTGAAGGAGCAAGCGTTTTACTAGCTGACATAAATGAAGCCAATCTTGAAAAAGCCTTCCAGGAGTCAAGTCAACAGTATGCTGGCAGGGTTCACAAGATTAAAGCGGATGTGACAAAATCTAAAGAGGTTGACAACTTTGTGCAAGAAACCGTGAATCACTTTGGTAGAATAGACATTATAGTAAACTGTGCCGGTATTCTCAAACAGTGTCTTCTACAGGATCTCGATGATGCGACTTGGGACGAGTCTATAAAGATTATGCTTTACGGAGTCTTTTATGGGGTGCGCGCCGGGGCTCGTCAAATGATTGCTCAAGGAAAAGGAGGATGCATAATAAACATTTCATCGGTTGGTGGTATTGTGCCTCTATCCGATTCTCCTCACTACTGCGTTGCAAAGAGTGGTGTTAACATGTTAACGAAAGTGGCTGCGGTAACCTTGGGCAAACACAAAATTCGTGTAAACGCTATTGCTCCCGGTGAAACCTGGACACCAATGACGGAAGCTTTTCTCAGCATACCCGGGGTAGAGGATTTGTTTATCAAAGAAACCCCATTAGAGAGACTGGGTAAACCAAGCGACGTAGCCTCAGTAGCACTGTTCCTTGCGAGCGATGAATCAGACTGGATAACTGGACACGTTTTGTGCGTTGATGGTGGGCAGGGCCTTCGAGGAGTTGATGCTGAGAAAATATTTCAATGAATCCCAAAAATATTTAAAAAATTGGAAACAATTTCAAAAAATTAATACGTCTTTAACCATAAATAAAAAATATAGAGGAGAGGTGCTTTTGTAAATGAAATCTGATTATAACGTTTTTGTTGAGATGAGAGATGGAGTAAAGCTTTCCGTGGATACACATATTCCAGAAGGAGAAGGACCCTGGCCTGTGGTGATGAGTTGCTACCCTTATCACAAAGACGCTTTAGTGGGTCGCAGCATGCAGCCAGTTATCAAAAGATTTATTGAAAATAATTATGCCTACGTGATTGCCGATCTCCGGGGAACAGGAGCATCAGAGGGAATAACTGTTGACCCCCTGGATCCTCTTAATGGAGAAGACCTGTACACTCTAGTAGAGTGGTGTGGCTCTCAAAAATGGAGTAGTGGCAATGTAGGTATCTGGGGCTCATCTTATGGAGGTATGACCAGCCTTAAAGCCGCCACCATGAAGCCTTCTAGCTTAAAGGCCATCGTTCCTGTTATGGCTCCCTCAATGTTTTACCAGAACTTGGCATATCCCGGAGGAATGCTTAATATGCTTGGTTTGGGTGGAGCGTGGCTTCCTCTAATGAATGTGCTAAACCTGACACCACAGTTACGAATTGATAAAGCTGGTTTATGGAAGAAAATATGGCAAACCCACCTAGACAACTATGTTCCTTATATGATTGTTGGTCTGGATCACCCCACATACGATGACTACTGGAAAAAAGTCGAAATTCCTGTGTCTCAGATTGAGGTGCCAATCTATGTGATTGAGGGCTGGTTGGGTTTTTCCATCCCTGATGGATTAATCCAATTTCAACTCGCTAAGTCGCCGAAAAAAATCTTGGTGGGACCTTGGCCCCACTTTGATCCCAACATGTGTGGAATAGAGCCCGTAGACCATGTTAATGAGGCTCTACGCTGGTTTGACTACTGGTTAAAGGGAGAAGACAATGGTGTGGTGGATGAGCCACCGGTATCAATCTGCACTATGGGAAGTTACCAGTGGAAGTATGAGAACGAGTGGCCGATAAGCAGAACCCAGCAGAAAAGATACTACCTTACGAGAAGCCAAGAACTTTCAGAGTCGCCTATAAAAGGTGCGCCAAGTGTGAAAATACCCTACAAGTATGATCCCTCAGTTGGCATCACTTCGGGTTTAAAGACGGTTTTTCCCCTAGGCATCGATTATCCAAAAGATCAGAGAATTGATGATGCTCATTCTCTGACCTTTGACAGTCCACCCTTGGATAAGGACCTTGAAGTAACTGGGGAGCCAGAATTAACTTTAACTCTGTCAACTGATGTGGAGGACTTAGGGCTGGTGGCTAGGCTATGTGATGTTGCCGAAACCCGGTCTTCCACCTATGCTAGTACTGGCTGGTTACGGCTAAGCCACCGAGAGGGACATGAAAAGCCTAGACCCGTTAAGCCCGGAGAATTATATAAAATAAGTATGAAGTTATGGCCTACATCCTATCTCTTCCGAAAGGGGCACCGAGTAAGATTAAGCATTTCTTGCAGCGATTTCCCTCGCGTGTTTCCGTTGAATGTTGATGGGTCAATCTTTTTACATCTGGGAGATGAGTATGTGGCGGAATTATCATTACCAGTAGTGCCAAGTGGCGGCCCATCGAGTAAACCAGTATATGAGAAGCCGGACTTAAGTTTTCTTGAAGAATTCCCAATGATGATGATGCCCGAATGGAGAGTGGTGCATGATCATCTCACAGCTCGTCTAAGTGTGGAGTCTGGGGTTGTTATGGAACTTCCCGTCGATTATCTAGATGGACCCTATAGGTATGAAAATCATTATCACGCAGACATTACAGCTAATAATCCTTCCACAGCAGAGATACATGCGGACACTTCATCCAGATTCAAACTTGCTGGAGAAAACTACTACATCCATGCCTACCAAGTCTTAACCCAGTCCAAACTGACTGTTGATGCAAAAGTGAAAATTAACGAAAAAACCGTGTACGAGAAAAAATTTGAAAAAGAATATTAAAAATGAGTTCTACTTCGCAGCCTCACAGGCTTTCATGATAACATTCGTGAAATCGTCTACAGTAATGTTTGGTATCTCGTATCCTTTTGTATCGAAAATTTTCTTCACTCTTTCCCTCACTGCTTTCTTATCTATTGGTGCATTCTGGAGTTCTCTCTCCATAATTTGAATGGGCGATTCTGGGATAAGTGGATCAGCGTGTAACGAACCAGTTATGAGTATATTGTATATCTTGTTTTCCTTGGTTAATACAATCACCCTCACGAGTGGTCCCTGAGGAATTTTTACCCTAGCCTCGCCTTTCCTAACACCGCTTGTTATGGGAGTGTTCTTAAACCTCAATTTCTCAGACCGGTTATAGAACCAGTCATCAGAGGTCAGCATTCCTCTTATACCGGGATACATGGGTATCTTCTCCCAATAAATCTCAGTCGGAACCAGGGTAACATGGTATCTCTCAACAACCGCCTTCTTTAAAATTTCTTCCAGTTCTTGGGTTGTAACTTCCCTGCCTACTTCCCTGTTCAAACAGGTTGACCGGTCCCTCAGGGTTTTGGTTTCTTTGTCTGCGAATTTTTCGGGAGGTGGAATAATAACCTTATCCACAATGTCCCAGGGTACTTCCTTCATCTGGATTCCCGCACCTGCCGACAGATAAATCGGCGAAGGTAGTCCCGCGGCTGTACTAATCTTTCTCCATACACCATCGTCGCAATAGACCTCTATATCGTTGAGTGGTTTGAACCTGGTTTTGAGTCCAAGCTCCTTTCCGATGGTTTCTGCATAGGCGGTAAACAGTTCTTTGAACAATTCCTCTAAGTTAGGAGGGCATTTGGGATGATCTCTCCTGAAAGCCATAGACATGTGGGCACAGCCACTATCAACCCAAGCTATTCCTCCACCTAGGGGGCAATGTCATTAAGTTAAGCCCAAATTCTTTTCTTGTACTTATGGTATCTCA
>NZ_JBRAKS010000358.1:0-3922 GCF_052745115.1 Candidatus Jordarchaeum sp. | reverse complement strand
CCTTTCCAGAATCCACAGAACAGAAGAAAACCACCACCATCCAGAAAAAATAAAACCAAAAGAAAAAACCACCAAAACACCCATCTAATAAAATAAAAAGAACCACACCAACTAAAAATTCGATTAATCCCCCACCAAAATATCCTAAAATTTTATAAGAAAGCAACCACCATGTCCCCCAATCTAAAAAAACCTACATAAGCTTCGCTTCTTAGACAAAGTATGAAAATCTTTAGTTTTTCATGGGAAATAAATAGGATTAAAAACAGCCCAAACAGTCCATTCATTAAACAAACTTAGTCAATAAATAACACCTAAAACAAAAATATAAACGAGGTCACAACAATGCCAATCGTCGAAACAAACAACCTAACCAAAATATTCGGAGGCAAATTCACAGCCGTAGACCACATAAACTTCCAAGTAGAAGAAGGAGAAATATTCGGATTCCTAGGACCCAACGGAGCCGGAAAAACAACCACCGTACACATGCTATGCACCCTAACCCAAATAACCGAAGGCGAAGCCAAAGTCGCCGGACTAGACGTAAAAACCCAACCCGACCAAGTAAGAGAAAAAATCGGACTCGTACCTCAAGACATAAGCGTAGACGACGAACTCACCGCTCGAGAAAACATGGAACTACACGGCAAACTCTACCACATGCCCAAAAACCTCATAAAACAAAGAGTACCCGAACTCCTCCAAGTAGTAGAACTAACCGAATGGGAAAACACCCTAGTCAAAAAATTCTCAGGCGGAATGCGCCGCAGACTAGAAATCGCCGAAGGACTAATGCACCGACCAGAGATACTATTCCTAGACGAACCAACTTTAGGTTTAGATCCTTCGAGTCGGGCTAGTATTTGGGAGTATGTTACGAATTTGAATGAGCAGGGTATTACGATTTTTATGACTACTCATTATATGGATGAGGCGGATAAGCTGTGTGACCGTATTGCGATTATTGATTATGGGAAGATTGTGAATATTGGTACTCCGGAGGAGCTTAAGGGGATGCTGGGTGGTGACATTATTACGGTGCATGCTAATGACAGGGAAAAATTTCTGAGCCATATTAAGACTTTGAATTTTGTTACCGAGGTTTTGCCGCAAGAAGATGGAATTCGGTTAACGGTGGATAAGGGTGAAACTGCGATACCGAAGTTGTTTCAGGAAGCGAATAAGATTGGTATCGGCATAGATAATATCTCTTTAAGCCGCCCCACCCTTGACGACGTATTCATAAAGTTCACGGGTAGAAGCCTTAGGGAAGAGAAGGCGGATAAGATTGAATTATTCAAAAGAATGATGCTAATGCAGAGGAGAAGGCGTCAATAGTATGTTGAGCGAATCTTGGTATGTAGCTTCGAGAGAGATTAAACATTTTTACAGGCGAAGAATTCAGGTAGTCACCTCGCTTGCTACTCCGGTGATTTGGCTGGCGTTATTCGGCTATGCGCTTAGTGGGGGTTTGCCTGGGTTTAATTTGAGTAGCCTTGGGATTGAGGGTATTCCTACATTGCTCACTTTTTTCGTTTTATCTCTGAATCTTGAATTTTGGCGGAGTTATATTCTTTCGAATTTGACCACCACGAGTTACCTCTCTTTTCTCTCTCCTGGTATTGTAGCTATGACTATTATGTTTACTGGGATGTTTGCGGGTGTTTCTATAGTGTTTGATAGGAGATTTGGCTATCTCAATAAATTGTTGGTCAGTCCGATTCCCAGAAGTTCGATAATGTTTGGTAAAATGATTTCGGCAACCGTTAGGGCGATGATACAGGGGTTAATAGTTATAGGTTTGGCGGTAGTTTTGGGTGCGAAAATGAACACAGGACTACTGGGGGTGGTGATAGCCGTGCCCTATATGATTCTGTTCACCTTGGGATTCTCAGGTTTGTCCACGGCGGTTGGCATTAAGATGGCGGAGCACGAGGAATTTTTCGGAATTATTAACCTTATACTTTTACCCTTGTTCTTTGCTTCTGGTGCCCTTGTCCCCATTCAACTGATGCCGGGATGGCTACAGGTTGTGGCTTACTTTAATCCCTTAACCTACGCCGTCGATGCTTTAAGATTAGGCCTCATCGGCGGTACATTTGGTCCGCTGGGTGGTGGTTACGCCCTTATTGGGATTGGAGGAAGTCTTCTAGTGGATGCAGCTGTGTTAACCTTATTTATAGTGATTATGGTTTCAATCGGGGTAACCATTTTTAGAAGATCACTTAAATGAAAAATTTTCAAGGGCTAGCTTTAGACTGATAATTAGAATGAGTTTGATGGTGGAAAAGCTGTTGTTTAAAGAGGCATGGTATGTAACGGAAAGAGAGCTAAGGCATTTTGTACGAAGAAAAGTGCAGGTGTTAACCTCGTTCATACAGCCTGCGGTTTGGCTGGGCTTTTTTGGCTACGCAATAAGTTCAGGGATACCTGGTTTGGGTGCAGGAATTTTTGGTGGTCAAGGATTATTAAATATTCTTCAATTTTACATTTATTTTCTTCCAATTGATGAGGCTCTAAGATCTATCCTGTTAACCAGTTACGGTATTCAATATCTTGATTTTTTGGCGACGGGAATTATTGCCGCCACTGTTATGGTTACTGCTTTCATGTCTGGAATAAGCATCATCTGGGATAAGAGGTTTGGGTATATTACCAAGTTGTTAGTAGCCCCAATTCCCAGATCCTCTATAATGCTCGGAAAAATGATGTCATCAACTATCAGAAGCCTAATACAAGCTCTAGTAGTCGTTGTACTGGCGGTACTCTTGGGAGCTAAAATTTACACTGGTATATTAGGCGTTGCCATAAGCATCCCCTTCATGATAGTCTTCGCCGCAGGTCTCTCCGGCCTCTCCGTAGCATTAGGAATCAAGTTGGCCGATCACGAGGTCTTCTTCGGCGTATTTCAAATGATACTACTCCCCCTATTCTTTGCAAGTTCAGCGATCGTACCCCTAGACTCCATGCCAAATTGGTTGCAGTTTGTCGCCCAAGGAAATCCATTAACCTATGCTATTGATGCTACTAGATTGGCCCTGTTTGGTAGCCTGTATATGCCAATCAGTTGGAATTTATTTTTTTTGGGAATCGGGGGCTCCCTATTATTAGATTTCGTGGTGCTAATGGTGATATTTGTGGTTATGGTGGTAGTCGGAGCTCTACTATTCAGAAAATATACCATTTGAACACACTCTTAACCCCTCCAATTCTTCAATATGTGAATTTTATTGTTTATAATCAAATTAGACCGAAGTTTTTATTGAAATATTTTTGTAGTAGACCTTATAAACCGAGTTTAGCGCCGTTTCTCAGAGGTAATGTGCTACATGTTAGCTGAGGCTTGGCAAATAGCTCAAAGAGATATGAAACATTACTTTCGGCGAAGAATCCAATTCGCAACATCACTCATCACCCCACTGGTCTGGCTAATCTTTTTCGGATTCGCCTTCAGCGGAGGTATGCCCCTCTATAACTTATCGGATAATGTACAGGGCTTACCCGGTATTATTTCCCTGTTCTTGCTATTTCTCCCATCATCACCTATAAAGTACGTTTTACTGAACATATTTGGTGTTAATTATATCGATTTCTATGCATCGGGTGTGGTGGCAGCTTCCGTAATGTTTATAGCGGCTTTCTCTGGCACCTCAATATTCTGGGATAAACGTATGGGTTTCTTAACCAAGTTGCTCGTATCCCCGATTCCCCGCACATCCATCATACTGGGAAAAACCATGTCAACTGTACTGAGAAGCCTGATACAGGGCGTAATTATGCTTGCACTCGTCCCCCTGATTGGGGTGAAAATTAACACCGGATTCTATATTCTGTTCACAATACCCTTCCTTATTCTGCTGATAATGGGGTTTACAGCAGTAGAAAGATTTAATGATAAATAATACCATTCTTAGACTTT
>NZ_JBRAKS010000357.1:0-3925 GCF_052745115.1 Candidatus Jordarchaeum sp. | reverse complement strand
GGGAGGTACAGTGGTAAACGCATCAATTATTGATATAGCTAAGGGTGTTATAATCTACTTGGGCGTACCTCTATTTGCTGGTATGGTAACCAGATATACTCTGGTTAAGAGAAGAGGGAAAGAGTGGTATGATGGCTACTTCGTTAAGAAACTAGCTCCAACGGCTCTTATCGGTCTACTTTTCACAGTGGTGGTGATGTTTTCACTTCAAGGCGGAAAGATACTTTCGCTCCCCTACGATGTCCTGAGAGTCGCCATACCTTTGGTTCTATACTTCGTTTTGATGTTCTTAATATCTTATGTGATGTCTTGGCGTCTCGGGCTCAACTATGAGGATACAGCAACCATATCCTTCACGGCTGCGAGCAACAACTTTGAGTTGGCAATAGCGGTAACTATAGGAGTCTTCGGCATAGCCTCAGGTCAAGCATTCGCAGCGGTTATAGGACCACTAATAGAGGTTCCAGTGCTCATAAACCTGGTAAACGTTTCATTCTGGCTCAAAAAGAAATTGTTTAAAAAGGAAATAACTCCTGTGCCCAAGGAAATAACTAGATGAGAAACAAAAAATACACCACTTTCTTTTTTTAGACGACAAATATGAAGATTAATGTTCATTCTCTTTTTTTATGGGTTTTATAATCTCTAATTGGATTTTCTTAGGTATGGCTTTCAAACTAATCACTCATGCTAGGTTTATAGCACGGTTAAATACAAATTCACATTCAGAAGTATAGCGGATAAAAAAGTCTAATGAAAATAGGTTCCACTACAGAATGAAGGTGCTTATAAGTAAAGTCACCATAATTTTATAATTAGAAACAGGTTCAAGGAGATAGTGTTTGAGAGATACTAGGAGCCTACGCATTAGTTTGGGGAGTAATATTATTGTTTATGGCACCAATGTTTGTTATTGCATGGGAGTAATAGATGAGGAAAAGAAGGAGTAAAAATGGAAAAGAGTTTTGATTTAGAAAAACAAATAATTGAGTTCTGTAATCAGGCACATTCTGCAAAACTTAAAGCAACATTAGTCAAAGATTGGTATAGAGACATAGGCATAGAAGGCGGACATACCGAAACTACTTTAATAGAGATACACGGAAACTCGAGGGATTTAGCTGAAAAATTCATAAAGGCGATAAGAAACAACCCTAACTTTAAGAAATTTATACTTGACCCAAAGTATGAACTTCGTCATGGAAAACCGATACCTTGGAAAAATATTAAAAAAGGTAAAACCTTGCGTGGGAAACGCTGTTTTAAAGCAGAAGTTGGTTATAGAATCGGTTTTGGTGCTGGTTTCTCGGATTATTGCTATGCAATAAGAATTGAAGAGGTGTGAGTATAGTAGATTTTGATGTTTGTTATCTTGAAGATAAAGGAATCAAGGTCATAGTTCTCCTCGGATCATATGGATGTATTAAAAGATGTTGCAATAAAAGATCTAAATAAATGCTGAGGAAGTAAAAAAGAAGTTGTTCAAAAAGAAAATAATATGTTCTCGAGGAATAATCAGACGATAAACAGAAATACAAAACACAACTTTATCTTCTATAATTATTTTTTTCCTAAATGAAAAAAGTTAGGAGAGGTTAATAGACTTAAATCTATCATTTCTATAGTCTCTTGGATAAGTTTCTTCTGTGAAGCGTCGCTGCGGCAAAGAGGAAGAGCGCGGTGAATGCTATGAGTACTCCTATGTCCACAAATACTGGGAAATATCCTATTCCTTGGGTGGCATGTCTTGCTAAGTCTGTAAAGTAGGTGAGTGGCGAGAATACTGCTATTGCTTGTCCCCATCCGGGCATTTGTTCTACTGGTATGAAGATTCCACTGACAAATATCAGGGGGAATTTCAGTAATGATGCCAGCATCATTATGGTGGATGGCATGGATGAGGGAGGTGTTGAGAGTAGTAATCCAATGCTGGAGAAGCATAGTGCTGCGATTACTATACCTGCTATTAGAATTAGTAGATTTTCTATGGTTGCTCCCATAATAACTCCCACTATAATTGGCACGGCGGATATGATGACTGCAAATATGAATGAGGCGATTATGTTTCCCAGTATGATTGTTGATAGTGAGATTGGAGTGGACACTAATCTCTCAAGGGTTCTCATAGTGGTCTCCCATGGTATTATTACTGGACTTACTGCCGTTGCAGTGAAGAATAAAGTCATTGCCAATAATCCTGAGACCAGTGAATTTATAGGAATATTTCTTCCAATAGAGAATGCAAAGAATAAAAATAGGGGAATCAACACTCCGAATATGATTACTGGACCCTTAAAATAGTATATGCGGATATCCTTCTTTGCAAGTACAAAAGCGCGTCTAATTTGTGTAGTATATTCTTTACTGAGTATCATGTCAATTCACTTCTTTCTCCTATGTGAGCATGATAAATATGTCCTCTAGTGTTGGAGCCAGAGTTTGAAGGGTTGCTATCTGTGAATTGTTTTCTTTAGCGTAATCAACTATCTGGGTTATCACTTCGCCGGGATTGCTTGTGTACAGCCTAACCTTGTCCCCCAACTTTTTAACCTCACTTACTTTGGGTATTTTCGCTAACATCTCCAGATTAGGGGGATAAGTAAAGCTAACCTCCACTGCGTTTAATCTTCCAATTCTGGTTCTCAACTTTTCAGGGCGATCAATAGCCGCGATTTTACCATGGTTAATGATCGCTACTTCATCGCATAGCAGATTTGCCTCCTCCATATTATGAGTGGTTAGAAAAATGGTGACGCCGTTTTTGTTGAGTTCTAATAACATATCTCGGATAAGTCTAGCGCTCTGCACATCGAGTGCAATTGTAGGTTCATCCAATAAAAGGAGCTGGGGATTGTTTATCAGTGCCATGCAGATTATTAGTCTTTGCTTCATTCCCCGAGAGAAGCTCTTTACTTTGTCATTCCTTCTTTCGTGAAGGCCAAACTTCTGGAGTAACTCCTCTGCTTTACGCTCTCTTTCTTTTTTTGGAATTCCATAAAGTTCTCCTATAAGCATAAGATTGCTCCAAGCAGAGAGATCTACGTATGCGTTTGATGCTTCGGGAACTATTCCCATAGCTTCTTTGGCTTTTATAGGTTCCTTCAGAATATCGTAGCCCATTATTTGAGCTGTCCCCTCATCTGGTATAATTACTCCAGTAAGCATTCTAACAGTGGTTGTTTTACCCGCACCGTTTGGTCCAAGAAAGCCAAAGATTTTCTCTTCCTCCACTTCGAAGCTTATGTGGTCAACAGCTCTCAGTTCACCATAATATTTAGTTAGGTTGTTTACTTCTATGACACTTTTCGAAATGTCGTTCATCCCCCTACTCTACTCTTCCTCAAGTTTTTTTATTTCTGCGTTAACATTTTCAAGCTCTTTTTCCAAGATTCTTCGATAATCCTTTAGAATTTCTATTCTTTCCCTTTGTGTCAAGGGATCTGCTAAGCTTTCTTTAAATTCTGCTTTCAAATAAGGACTATGGCACCCACATACCCCTAACGTTCCATGAAGATTACCTGTTCCAATTCCGCACACTTTACTCATCTCCTTCGGATTTTAGTAAATCAATTACTATTTTCTTATTTTTTAATCTCCAAACCTTTTCTGGTGCTCCACCACCCTCTTCCCTGTATTCGGCAACTTCGATGATTTCCCCATTTTTTAATTCGGATAAGTGATAATACAGTCCGGAGGGTGTTAGTTTTTCATTGTTCTCTATTAGATTTTCATATATTTCCTTGGTACTCTTAGCTCCTTTGCCTATAAAATCTATGATTAACCAACGTGTTGGACAGTGGAGCACTCTCATCAGATTTTGCAACTTACTCACTCTATTATCTGGATGGTTTTCAACACACAATTTAAACACCGTAATATTATAGTCCATCACAATATATTATAGTAAAATACTATAATATTATAG
>NZ_JBRAKS010000356.1:0-3940 GCF_052745115.1 Candidatus Jordarchaeum sp. | reverse complement strand
CATAGCCATATATGGTATTATTTAGTATTAAATCTTCCTACTGTTGTAAACCCTATTGATAAAACTTATCCTAATTAGCACTATTAGGAATTAAGATTAGTATTTAAACATTCTCAAAACCATCATAATTAAAAATCCATGATCTAAACGTATAATCACAAATGTTTAAGACCCTAAAAAAAGCAATACATTCACAAAAACAGAGTCGGGCTAAAAATGACCAACCTGGAAATCATAGTAGTAGGAAACGAAGTACTCGCGGGAAGAGTTCAGGACACCAACAGCCACTACATCTGCAACCAGGTAACCGCGCTTGGGATAGAAGTAACACGAATAACCACAATACCCGACAACCTAGAAACAATAATATCAACACTAAGAGAAGCAATCAGCAGGAAACCCGACTTCATAATAACCACCGGAGGCCTAGGCTCAACATACGACGACATGACCCTAAAAGCAGTCGCAAAAGCCGTAAACCAGCCCCTAGAAATAAACCAAGACCTACTAGAGGATTTAGAAAAGAAATTTGACTACATACACCAGCTGGGAAGGGCAAAACACAAGAAAATGACAAAAGAAAGGAAAAAACTGGCTTATGTCCCAAGAGGCAGCCAGATTTACCTAAACCCAATAGGACTAGCGCCAGCAACACTAATACAAATGGAAGAAACAAAAATCATTATTCTTCCAGGTTTTCCCCAAGAAGTAAAAATCCTCTTTGAAAGACATCTAATCCCCCTCATTAAAAAAGCGGTCAAAAACCAGTACGCAGAAGAACTCATAATAACAGAAGGATTAATCGAATCAGACCTCTCACCACTCATAGACCAAGTGAGAGAAAAGTATCCTCAGGTATGGATAAAAAGTCAACCCTATCGGGACGTAAGAATCAGAGCAGAAATATATATTACAGCACATGAAAAAAACGCTAATAAATCGGTTCAAAACGCGAAAAAAGAATTAAAAGAAAAAATCACCAAATCAAAAGGAAAAGTAATCGAAGAAACCAAAACTAAAAAAATAACCATCCTGTAAAGTTTCTATTTCTATGGCCCTTTATTACTTAAAGGAGGTCACATAGAGTGGAGTTGGTTTCTTTAACTTCCGAGGGTCGAATTGTGTTGACTTTGAAGCATGGGAAGCATACTTACAGCGAATTGAAGTTGGAAACTGGATTGAGTGATAGGTGGTTGACGATTAAACTTGAATTGGAAGGTGAAGGAGTTGTGGAGAAGAGTGGCAAGTGTTACGGTTTAAAAAAAGAAATTTCCGTTTCTCCTTATGAATTTAGTTTGTATATGATTTCTCAAGCTAAGCGAATAGCAAATGAGCTTGCGAATTTGCGTTTTGTTAAAGCAGTTATTCTTTTCGGCAGTGTTGCTCAGAGAAACGCTGGCGAGTACAGTGATTTAGACATGATAATTGTTGTAAGTGAGCCCTATGATAGGGTGAAAACGAAGACTAGGCTGGAAATTTCGAGACAGGAATCAAAATATCATATAACCATTGAAACATTGATTCTTACGAAGGGCTTTGAGATCTTAGGTGATAAGACCGGGGAGTTCGATAAGATTTTGCGTAATAGAGTTGAGGAGATTAAGCGTAGCCATGATTACTAGGTGGGAGAAAGGATATGGTTGAAAGTAATTATAAGTTATGATCCGATTTTGTTAATAGGGATAAGAATACATCTATTGGGACGACTAAGATATTTTTCTTGTATTCAACGTCTTCCCTGCTCAGGATTATGTAATTCTTAATTTGTGGAATCCTTAGGACGTCCTTGTAGCTGATCTCACCTCTGTACTTCGTTTCAATACCTGTGAACGATCCGTTTAACCTTACAACGTTATCTATTTCTCTGCCGTGTACCTCGTAGTAAAACCAAAGAAACGTTCTGGGCTCCCGCATAATCGGAGTTTCCAAGCTCATTGATAAATGGGAGGTTACCATCCCCTCAACTATTTTGCTCAACAATTCCTCATCCTCTAAGACTTCAGTTACCACTTCATTTACGTCCACTCCACCCAAAGAACTCCTAAGCGCATAGAAAATAAATGGATCCTGAAAGTACACCTTTTTTAACCCTTTAAACTTCAGGTCTTGTTTGTTAAAATCATACGCGTGAAGAACCGTTAGAATAAAAGAATCCTCCAATAACTCCAAGTAATCGATGACTGTCGTATGAGTTGTTTCGACGCCCCTTGCAAGTTTAGAAAAAGTGTACCTAGTTCCATACTTGTTTATGATCTCCTTTAACATTTGTACCGCGAATGTTTCTTGTCTTCCTTGTTTCGTTACATCTCCTAGAACATTCCGAACGAAAATTTCAGCCAGAGTAGGATCGATATAACCCTTCTCCTTGGCAAATCTCTTTCTCAGATACCTATTAATGACCTCTGGAAAGCCCCCGGTTACTAGATAGATTCTGAAAAGATACTCCAATTCCTTCTTGAAGGGAATGATCGCGTTTACAGCTCTATACGTTTCGTCCAGACCCCGTTTCAAGTCTATGTTGACCTTTTCCAGAGATGTTTTTAAGCGTTTTAAAGCATCACGAAACTCTTTTGTTTCAACATGGTCTCGTACATAATCCGCAGTTTGAAGCACGAACTCTCTGAAGCTTAACGGCTTCAAATAATACTCGTTTCCCTCCAGCCCCCTTCCTGGCAGAAGCTCTCCTTTCTTGCGTAAAGCGAATCCACTTGAACCCGTTGCAACAATATATGCCCTTCCTGTGATCCCCGAATCCCATAGATACTTGAGTTCGAGGTTCCAATCCCTTAAGGTGGTGGCTTCGTCCAAGAACATGTAGAGACTTTGGGCTTCCCGATTCGCCTCTAAGAAATAATTTATCGCGTTTCTCATTTCCTTCCTAGAAGTGAAGAAATCCAGCGAAAGATAGAGTATTCGCTTCGGGTCAAAGCCTTGGCTCACTAATTTGTTTACCCATTCCTTCAAGTAGGTTGTTTTTCCAACTTGTCTGCAACCTCTTATGATGTAAGCGTTTTCTTTAATTGTTTCAAATTCCTTCCTTTCAAAGAATATCAAGCTCTCATTTAGTCTTGACAAATGCCTATCGTAGCGTGTGAACGCTTTGCCGTGCTTCCACCAGGGATTTTGGCTAACTATTTCACTAATTCTAACCATATATGGATAATCTATTATCCAAATTTTTAAATTTTTCGATAATGAAATATCCAAATTATATAAAAAATGTAATACCTCTCACATAAAATAAATCATAATCAGTATTGTGAAACAATGCGTCTACCCACAATCCAATACCGTATCCCCTAAAACTTTTAGAGATATACGTTTAACAATTAACCTAAAGGATCAATAAAACATATAAAAAACATATAATATTCGCTGTAAATTTCACCAATAACCAAAGCTTGATCATGATATTTTGTTCTGGTAAATTACAAAACCGTTGGCGAAAAAGCCCCGACTTAAAGTTGCGGGGAGCGTCAACTATTCTAACATTTTTTTGAGTCCTTGAGTCAAGGTCATCTTTGGTTCGTAGCCTAGTGTATTCTGGATCCTGGAAATATCCGCTACACTGTGCATTATTTCCCCTATTCGCGGTTTGGTGTGTACCGGTGTAAGATTTTTCCCGCTAATCCATATCATCTTTTCAGCTAGTTCATTTATTGTAGTGGGTTTACCCGTGCCTACGTTGAAGATTTGCCCTATTGCCCTTTTGCTCTCAGCTGCAAGAACACTAGCTTCCACCACGTCGCTTACATATACAAAATCTCGCGTCTGTGCTCCGTCACCATAGATTACAGGACTTTCTCCCCTCATAATCCTCTCCGCAAATATGCCAATCACCCCCGAGTACTGATTCCTTATTCTTTGCCCCGGACCATAAATGTTAAAGGGTTCACAACAGTAGAAAGATTTAATGATAAATAATACCATTCTTGGACTT
>NZ_JBRAKS010000355.1:0-3958 GCF_052745115.1 Candidatus Jordarchaeum sp. | reverse complement strand
GCTGTCCAATTGAGGGAACGGTCTCCGAGGCAAAGAGGCACCTATGCATTACCCACAATTATTATGGGTAATTTTTGCTCTCTAATTTTTTATCATATACGTAATATTTTTTATCGTGGGAACAAGAAAATATGCGTATCTTGCATAAAATTAGAGGAAAGCAATTACTCGTAGCACTTATGGGTAATGCATAGAAAGAGGCACGGCGCGGGAAAGGCGCGATACCGCGGTCTGAGCAAGGTGGAAGCCCAACAGCTTCTCACAGCCACCGCTATAAACGTGAAGAGAAGGGTAGCAGCAGGACTGAAACTCAAACAGACAGGGAAAAAGTCTCTTACCCATCTCCGAACACCAACCCTTCGCCTCCCAGCCTAAATCCCCCTACAAAATAGAGAACTTTTTCAACAGTATCCCCGAAGTAGAGAGCGTAAACCAGCTCAACGACGACAGAATAGGGCGCATGCTAGACGCCATCTACGAGCACACCTGGCACATCTGGGGAGAACTCATCACCAACGCCGCCCAAACTTTCCAAGTAGACTTCCACAGACTCCACGCAGACACCAAAGCCCTAACCTTCGCCGGAGAATTCCCAAACCAACAAGAAGAAGCGGGAGTTCCCCGCCTAGAACCAGGATACAACCCAAAGGGGGTGTATGCAAAGCAGCTGAAGCTCTTCGCCCTAGTCACAGGAGACGGAGCCATCCCCGCATGGTTCGACACCCTTAACGGAAGCACCAGCGACAACCCCACCTACACCCCAGAGTTCGCAGCCTTCCGCGAACACGCCCAACTAGCCCACTTCCTCCCCCTAAACGAAACCATAATCCTTGGAGACCAAAAAATGACCTCCCTAAAAAACCAGCTAACTTGGCTACGACTGGGAATAGGCTACATAGGCCCCCTAACCATGAACAAAAACCACCGCGAGAAACTAACCTCACTACTAGCCTCAGGAAGACGGTGGGAGAAACTCCCCTACGTAGCCCAGAGGGACGCCGAAAAGCCAGAGGAAAAGGCCACCACCTACCTCGGCCTGGGAGAAAACGTGGAAATAAAAGACCCCGAAAACCCCGAAAAAACCTACACCGTACACCACCTCTACATCCAATCAAGCACCCCAAAAGCCCAAGAGGCTAAAAAACGCCAAAAGGAAATAGAGGAAATAGAAAAAGAGATAAAACGCATCCAGGGGCTGGTGAACAAATACGACTACCAGACCCCAGAAACAATCATACGCAGAGTGCAGCAGAAAGCCTTCAAGAAGCGGCGGGCTCAACGCTTCTTCAGGGTGGAGGTGGTTGAGCATCCCGACCGGGAGAACCCACTGGAGCTAGTCTACACCGTGGACTGGGAGCAGGTGGCACATGAAGCGGAGTTTGACGGAGTGTACCTGCTGGTAGCAGGAGGCTCAGCCACCCAACTCCAGGACCACGAGATTCTGGCAGAGTGGAAGGGACAGTACCGGGTGGAACACCGCTTCAGAATGCTGAACAGCATTTTCCTCGTCTCCCCCATCTTCTTAAAGACCCCGAAACGCATCGCAGCCCTCTTGTTCCTCATCATGGTTGGAGCTCTCGTGGCTGGGCTCATAGAGAGGCAGGTTCGACGTACAGTAACGGCTCAGAAGAAGCCTATAAGAGGGTTGATGCCTGAGAATCGTGACAACCTGCGTCCCACGATAAAGAGGATATTTAAAGCCTTCTCGGGCTACGGCATTGTGAAACTCAAAAACGCTAGGGGGGGAGGTCTTGACTGTTTTCTCAGATCTGACAAGCGTCCAAGCCCAGATTCTGGAAATGCTGGGGCTTCCTCCCCCAGCAGAGACGTTTTCACCAAAACCAGTGAAGGGGAGGCAATCGCTCAGGAAAGGGGAGGGAGGAGTGGACTTGTGGGAGGTAGTTTGAAGAGAACATAGGACTCAAGATCCGTGGATCTTGAGGGCTGGTGCCGTGTGGCTTTAAGGAACCGCTTCACTAGCAGCCTTAAAAAAAGAGGCTGAACCCCACTTTACGCTGTCGGCGTGCCCGACTGAGCGATAGGCACGGGGTGCTCGCTTAAAGAGAGGATGGGGGCTCTCCTTAGGCGGAAGATAGTAGCGTTGTCGGGGGTGCTGGAAGATGCCACAATTACCGTCTGAGTATCCGGTTGCCAGGTCATCGATCTCTGATGGGGCAGAAGCCTCCAACCGCCGTACATCAGGAAAAATTCCAATAATGGAAACCTTTATGACAAAGTGCGGAATACAAGTATAATTCAAATTCATAAAAATTGAGGAGAATAAACTATGGCGAAGAAGAAGGAGGAAAAAATTGAGGGAAAAAAGGGTACCATGGCCTCACTTGGACTAGCATTCTTCGTAAACAACGCGGAGACCCAGGCCTTACCCACCTACTTCACGTCCATAGGAAGAGAATTCGCAGTGGCAAGAACAGCACTCGGCTTCATAACCACCGCCCGCTCCATAGTGCAAACAATCACCCTACCCATATGGGGATACTTATCAGACAGATACTCCCGCAAAAAAGTGCTACTAGCAGGCATACTAATATGGGCATTCACCACCTTCCTCGTAGCAATGAGCGGAAACTACGAACAGCTAATATTCTTCAGACTATTGACCGGACTAGGACTCGCAGCTATAGTACCTACCGCATTCTCCATAATAGTAGATATCTACAAACCCGAGGTTCGAGGAAGATACTTCGGCGTATTCTGGCTCCTAGGCATGCTGGGAATCGTGGTGGTAGTACCCATCCTGGGAGCCCTGGACGCACAAAGCATAACAGGCGGAATAGAATCCAACCTAACCCAACTACTCTTCCTACAATACATACCGGGATTCTTAAACTTGCTAAATAACGCCTTAGTCGTTGACTACTTTCTAAAACAAACCTTATACCTTGGAGCATGGAGAACCGGATTCTGGATGCTGGGTGCAGTATGTCTTGTAATAGCAGGAGTAGTATGGGTCTTTCTAAAAGAGCCGGTAAGAGGGGGAGCAGAAAAAGAACTGATGGACGTGATCACAAAAGAGAATGTCGAAAAATTCAAGATTGACCGCAAATCAGTGGGCGGCATTCTAAGAATACCAACCATGTGGGTCATAATCGCACAAGGACTAACAGGATACTTCCCCTGGATTGTATATCAGGTTTGGCTTATTCACTGGTTGGAAAGTGTGCGTTATCTTACTCCGGGGCAAGCTACTTTGGTTTTTGCGATGATTGTTTTGGGTTCAGCTATAAGCAGTGTTATAGGAGGTTTTCTGGGGGACAAGGCGGAGTTGAGGTTTCCGAGAAGGGGTAGGATAATAATTGCACAGATTTCGGTGTTCATAGGTATTCCATTGTCATGGGTGATTCTATTTGTACTTCAAGAGTTTACCTTGTTCTTGATTGTTGCTTTTATCACTGCGGTTCTTATTAACTGGCCGGGTAGTGCGGCTGTTTATCCCATAGTTGCTGCGGTAAACAAGCCGGAGGTTAGAAGTACTGCTTGGTCTTTTGAACAGACTTTCGAGCAGGGATTGTCGGCCTTCGCTGCGATACTCGTAGGTTTCTTTGCTGATAACATAAACGCGGGTATTGCTGGATTTTCTATGAGCTGGGTTAGCCCCTACATTGGTTTCTGGCTTATTTTCGGTACACCGGTGCTTTATCTCATACTTGTGTTATTCGTGTCAGGTCAATCCTTAACTTACTCCATGGCTGTGTTCGTCATTATTCCTTGGACTCTATCGTTCCTGTTCTGGTTCCTTGGATACAGGTACTATCCACGGGATAAAACGAAGGTAGTTGAACTATTGGAACAGCGGAGAAAAGAACTTGTTAAGAAATAGTTCAAAAATATCAGGCAGATACTTTCCCTTATTTTATTTTTTATTTTATTGATTGGCTTAGTGGGGTTCTGGTGCCAAATACGGTTGGTAAGGTTAATTTGTGGGTCACGCCATTCT
>NZ_JBRAKS010000354.1:0-3969 GCF_052745115.1 Candidatus Jordarchaeum sp. | reverse complement strand
AGAAAAATACATTCCACAGAACTATCAATACACCTCTCACCCAAATAGTAAAAAACAGGTTTAAGGCTTCTGAAAAAGAAGTTCCTCGAGCAACGAAGATTGGAAAGTTAAGAATGGGATGAATATTTATTTCATCTGTCAGAGTTTCAACCTAAACCACTTCATCGCCCACTCTCTGAGCGACGTGCTAGTCCAGATGCCACTTCTTGTGCTCACCTACTTGCTTTTGCCCCTCTTCCACAAAGACCTCAATGGTTCCCAAAAATTCTCATTCATAGAAACGGGGAGAACGCTGCGCAACCTTGTTGATGAAGCTATCTCAAGGGGGGGGGCAACCCCCCAGCGGTGAAGAAGTTTTGCCCCATCGTCTCTGCTAAAAGCCCATTAGTTAAGTGGAAAATTGGTCTCCCCTTAAGAGGAGATCGTCGAAGAAGGTGATGTGGAAAAGCTAGGCTTGCTCGTGTGAAATCCGGTGTGGTTTCTGAAGATTATTCGGTTGTGCGTTTAATTGGATTGTGGGCTTGCTTAAAGATTGATTCGCTACCGGGTTGTTATACCTATGTGGGGGGGAAGTTTAGTAAGTGTGGAGTATGATTTTTGCGCTTTCTGAAATTGTTTAATAAATATGGGCCGCGGCAGTTATTCACGCTATAGGCAGTATCAACTTTCTCTTCGACCCCAGTTTCAAACCATACGTTAGTGTCAGCGACATAAGCAACTATTTTGGAACATTTAAAAACACCGTCACGCAGAAATCAAAGCTCATCCGCGACATGTTCAAAATGAGACACTGGGACAGGGAGTTCTCCACAACCAGAGTTATGGAGCACAATCCATTCTCTAAACTTGTAACGATAAACGGGTTTATAGTAAATATAGACTCATTGCCACCAGAAGACCGAGAAATAATCCAGAGGAAACGCAACCAAGAAAAATAAACACACAAAATTTCAGTGCCGAAAATCAACCCACCCCTCAAGCCTTCACCGTCAAAAAAGCAGCTGTCAGCCGTTTCAAACCACAAAATTTTGAAAAATGTCACCAACATTCTTTTATAAGAACACAACCCCTAAAAGATTAGAGTAAAAACCATAGAAAAAAATTAAAAATTAAAAGCTACACAGAAGGAATGCCCGGCTTGGAATCAACCAGTGAAGTTTTGAGGCGTCTAAACTCATTCTTTGATAAAGTCGAAGACCTAGACTTCGTAGTAGTCTACGGCTCCTTTGCCCGCGGCGACTTCACAGAAACAAGCGACATAGACCTAGCACTCAAATTTCACACACAAGCCAACTACAGCAAAGTTAGCAACCTCATAATGGACTTGGCGAAAAACCTACAAGTAGTGGAAGACCGAATAGACATCCTCATCCTACAAGAAGACCTACCCATAGAACTCCTATTCAAAATTGTGAGAGACGGCCTCTTCGTCACAGGCAACCAAGAATCCTACAAAAAATTCCGAGACAAAACAATCTCCCTGTACCTCGACTTCAAACTATTCAAAGAAAAACTAAAACTAGGAGAAAAATACCTAAAAACCCTAACAGCAGAAACAAGCCCAAAATCCACAAAGAAACCATAAACAAAACTCTCAAAGAAACACCCCCTCCCAAAAATTTAACAATAAACACACAGGGAAAAAACAAAAGCATAATACCACACAAAAAGAAAAACAAGACGTCAACAAGCTACCACCACAACCAAGAAAAAAGATTGGCTTCCGCAAGCTGGCACCCAAAGCTGTGAACTGCGGGGAGCGTGAAACCGTGGGAGAAATAGAAGAACGCCTAGAACACATAAGAAAAAATGTAAAAGGATTAGACCAGCTACTCAAAGAAAAAGAAGCCCAAAAAGTGATAAACGACTTCACACTTCTCAACGCAGCTCTCCATATGCTCCAAACAAGCATCCAATCCCTCATAGACTTGAGCACCCGCCTACTCTCAGAACTAGGCGAAAAACCACCAGCCACATATGGAGAACTGCCCGAAAAACTCTCAGAAAACAAAGTGTTGTCCCACAGTGAAAGCCTAACAGCCAAAAAGGTAATCGGATTCAGAAACATCATAGTCCACACATACTTGGACGTAAACACAAACATTGTCCTAAACATACTCAAGGAAAGAAAATACCACGATATACTCAAAATAGCACTGAAAATCCTAAAATACGCACACGAAAAAAAGATAGACCCATAACCAAAACAGAAAAAAAGCCGAGAAAGTGGTCAGTCAAAATATTGATTCGAGAATATACTTATGAGCCAATAAATAGATGGATGATTGTTTGTATCCTTTTGAATGTATTTCTACTTGAGTATTTCCAGAAACGCTTCCACCCTCGTGGTGAGTTGCCCAGTATCCTCATCGCTGTAGTCCGTTTCCACAGCAAGCATTGGTATGTTAACCTGTTTAAGGGTCCTCTCGATTTTGCGAGCCTCAATATTATAGTCGTGGCATGTCTGCAGTGAATAGTGTATAACCCCGTCCACCTTGAAATACTTAGCCATCTGGAGAATATCATCAATTCTTCCACTATTTGGCGTGAAGCAGGCACAGTGAATTCTTAGGCAGGCATCCAGCAGTGATATTAGCAAACCATCCACATCATTGGGAGAACTGTCCACCCGCCTCATACTGAGAAATCTTGTCCCCACACAGGACTCCTCCACAACTATCACCGCCCCACTATTCTCCACAATGTTGTGCAGCTTCCAGTTCGGTATAGCCATGGGACACCCCGAAACCATAATTCTAGGAGCATCCACATCAACAACACCCACACCATTCCTAACCCTTTCCTCCAACTCTTCCACAAGCTCACTGGTTTTCCTAATAAATCGTTGAATCTCATCGTTGATTGAAATTTGGTTGACAAGCAATACATCCTTACCACTTATCGGTGGAGGCACCGCCTTTCTAGTATTATTAAGTCTCTCAAGCACCTCTCTTTTCGCATTTACCATCTCAATTGCATTTTTCAAACTTTCAACAGTAATCCTGTTCCCAGTCAGCTCCTCAAGTTTAGACGCAAGTAGCTTCAACTCTTTCAGAAACAGTTCTCTAGACTGCATGGTTTCTGGTTTCTGTGGCAGCTCAACAGTATAAGTAGAACAAATGTTACCCAACAATTCATAGACCTTCTTTTTACCATCACACGTTGTTTCCCCTACCAAAAGATCAGAGGATTGAAAATATGGACAAACCCTAGAAAGCTTAAACCCAAAGGAAGACTTTATCAGAGGGCAAATATTCCTGGGCAGAAACTGTTCAGCGATTGGAACTGTGAAATTCGAACCACCACATAGGCCAACAAACACAGCGCCCGAAGCCAGAACCAATTCTTGGGGAAGATACAAGCAAAAGGCTCCAACCACCTTTCCTCCCTGAGCCTTAAAATCGTAGAGTTCCTTTATTCTCAACTTGTGCAATTCAGAGATTATATAGTCATAGTACTCCATCGCCTTGGGTCTATTCTTCTGGGTGAGAAACACTCTCTGATACGCGTTGGGAAGCCTTGTGAGAATCAGTTCATGCTTCTCAACATCCATATCCAACTCCTGCCAAATCTTCCTATAAATCTCCATATCTACAACCTCTTTTTTGACCACTCACAATTAATATTAAAAATATTAATAGTAGGTATTAAAAAAAATAATATAAAGCTTTCCCCAAAAAACAGCCAAAAGAGCCAAAAACGAAATAAAAAAATAACACCACACCAATTTAACCCCCACCTCCAAACTAAAAAACCACAACACGCAAACATCCCAAACAAAGGATAAAACATGTACCCAATACCCGAAAACAAACCCAAATTCTACAATTTTATAGACAAAAAACTTTCAATCTCCGTAGCTGGAGAACGGTTTTTGCAAGGGTTGTATCATTTTATTTTGCCCCCGTATGTGAAAGGTGTGGGGGGCGCATTTCAGCCGGTGAGTGGTCTGGAATGACCTTATTTTGG
>NZ_JBRAKS010000353.1:0-3970 GCF_052745115.1 Candidatus Jordarchaeum sp. | reverse complement strand
TGGCTTAGGAGAATGAAAGATGCACCATAAATTCGTCCTATTCCCATTCACTGCGATTGTAAACCAAGAACTTCTAAAAAAATCATTGCTAGTTAATGCTATAGACCCTAGTATCGGTGGAGTGCTAATAAAAGGTGACAAAGGTAGTGGAAAATCCACTGCTGTGCGGGCGCTTACAGATATACTCCCCAAAATAAGGGTTGTTATGGACTGTCCCTTTAACTGTGACCCCAAGAATCTAAGGCTGATGTGCAAGTCTTGTCAGGAGCGATATGAAAGAGAAGGACAGCTGCCATGGACTGAAAGAAAAATGGAAATTGTTGATATGCCTTTATCTGCAACAGAGGATATGGTCATTGGAACGATCGACATTAAACGAGCACTTAAAGAAGGCATAAAGGCATTAGAGCCAGGTCTTTTAGCGAGAGCCAATAAAAATATACTCTACATTGATGAAGTGAATTTGCTTGATGACCATCTCGTTAACATTCTCTTAGATGCTGCTGCAATGGGGGTAAATATTGTAGAAAGAGAGGGAATCTCTGTTTACCATCCGGCACGCTTTATCCTTATTGGAACAATGAACCCAGAAGAAGGTGAACTGAGACCACAGTTATTGGACCGTTTTGGCCTATGCGTAGAAGTTAATGCCCTATCTTCAAAAGAAGATAGGCTCAAGGTAATGGAATACCGGAGGGATTTTGACTCAGACCCTTGGAAATTTGAGGAAAAATTTAAGGATGCACAGGAGATGCTGAAAAAGCGCATAGCTAATGCTCAATTAAATCTCTCGCAAATCAATATCCCACAGAATTTAGTTGAGAAGATCGTTGAGATAACAAAGTCTCTCGGAATTAAAACACATCGTGCAGATATCGTAATGGAAAAGACAGCAAAAGCACTCTCCGCATTAAGCGAAAGAGATTATGTAACAGAAGAAGATCTCAAAGAAGCCGCTCTATTAGCACTTTCTCACAGAATACGACAGAAACCATTTGAAAAAGGGGTGACACCCCCAACAGAAGTGATAGAGACCATTTTACAGGAAAGGACAAAAGAGGAAATATTTGATTTTGAAAAAGATGCTGGGATAAAAAGAGACCTACTTGAACTTGATGCAACCAGTTCTACACGAGGAAGAGATTTTCCAAAAATGGAGGGAGAAAGAGGATTATATATTAAAGCAAGGGAAAGCAAAACCCCAAAAAACATAGCGATCGATGCCACATTGAGAAAGGCTGTTAGAGAAACCGGAAAGTTAGAAGTGTTACCTGAACATCTTATGGAAAAGGTGAGGATAAGCAAGGGCGAAGCACTTTACATCATTCTGCTTGATTCATCATCATCTATGGGAATAGAAAAAAAGATAAGGTTTGCCAAGACACTCACACGGCTCTTATTAAAACAATCCTATGAAAAGAAAAATAGAGTTGCCCTATTAGCATTTCGAGGAGATGATGCTGAGATCTTGGTAGAGCCTACTTCAGATTATGATAAATTGATAGATGCCTTGGAAAAACTCCCTACAGGGGGTAAGACACCTCTTACACCTGCCCTTCTTAAGGCTTTTGAAATAGCTAAAAAAGAAATTAAAGCAGTGCCAACAGTTATTCTAATTTCAGATGGAAAAGGTAATGTTTTCATCAAAAATAATTTAGAAGAAGACATTAAGTTCCTATCCACCTATTATGATGGCTTAAATCTTGTAGTTGTAAATGCTGAGAGTAAGAATAGAAGCATTGGAGTACTTGAAGAAATTGCTGAAATGTTTAATTCCCCTCATTTTTATCTGGAGGATGTAATATGAAAAAGATACTTGCTTTAACAACGGTGGATAATACGGTGGCTCTGAAGGATGCAGTTAGCGCAATAAGAGAAGAATATGGAGATATAGTTGAAGTTAGAAAAATATACTTTAATGATTACGAAAATCCAGACGCATCACTTAAACCCATTGAGGAGGAAATAAATTCTTCTGACATAATACTTGTAGACATACGGGGAGATATACGGGTTGGAAGAGAACTTCCAGGGATACTTAAGGGCAAAGATAAAACCATTGTCGTTTTGGTTGGTGGTAGCCAGCACATCTTTGCACTTACAAAAATGGGCAAATTTAGAGGAGAAACGATTTTTAAGCCAGGAAAGGAAAAAGAGTTCAATGTTCATACTTATGTTAAAGCAAAGAAATTCTCTGAATTAACAAAAAAATTAGGAAAACTCTTACCCTTTGGAATGCTAAAAGGTATGCGAGACTGGGTTTTAGCTCAGGAATATTATGCTGAAGGTGACTCAGAGAATTTGAAAAATCTCATTCTGTTTCTGCTTAAAAACTATGCGGGCATTAAAGAGATAAGAAAGGTTCCACCTCCTAAACAATCCAGTTATGGACTTTATGAGCCAACAAAAGGAAGAACCTATGATGATATAGATGAGTATAAAAAAGAGATTAGGTTTGATAAGAAAAAATCCACAGTTGGAGTATTGCTTTACGGTGGAATGCATTTTGCTGATACAAAACCGATAGCAGATGCGTTATATGAATACCTGAAAAAAGATGTAAATCTCATATTTGTTTTTTCAAAGGTTGAATACAACATTGAAGCCATAAACAAATATCTAAAAAATATCGACCTTTTTTTAAATCTACAGTATTTTAGAATTCACGGTGGACCTTATGGTGGCGAGCCAGAACCTACTTATCAATTCTTAAAAGAAAAAAATATTCCTCTTATCATTGGATTAAGAGCATACGAAACTGAAATAGAAAAATGGAGGGAAAATAAACAAGGTATAAATCCTCTTGAAATTGTGCTCGGAGTGACATTACCTGAATTAGATGGAGGAATAGAACCAATTTTTGTAGCAGGACTTAAAGCCATCGACGACCCAATTCTTGGGAAGGTAAAACAGATGGATGTAATGGAGGATAGAATTAAAAAACTGGGTGATAGAATAAAAAACTGGATAGCTTTGAGAAACAAACCAAACCATGAGAAGCGCATCGCTATCATAACTTACAACTATCCACCCGGAGAAGACAATCTGGCAAATGCTGGCTATCTTGATGTTTTTGCCAGTATGAAAATATTTTTGGAAAAACTGAAAGAAAGGGGATACAAGGTTGAAATTCCAAATACAGGGTTGAAAGAACTTTTTATCTCTTCTGGAATAGTGAACAGTCCGAACTATTTCCAAAAATCAGGACTGAGGGTACCTGCTGATAAATATATGTTGTGGTTCAAAACTCTACCAAAATCCGTTCAAGAGGCTGTAATAAAACATTGGGGCAATCCCCCCGGTAATGTAATGACCGATGGAGATTGCATTTTGATTCCTGGTGTTATACTTGGCAACATATTCTTGGGTATTCAACCATCAAGAGGTGTGCATGAAGACCCAGATAAAGCCTACCATGACAAGGACCTACCACCACATCATCAGTATTTTGCATATTATTCCTTCTTGGAAAATGAATTTCGGGCAGATGCTATAATTCACTTCGGGATGCATGGGACACTCGAATTTACAAAAGGTAAAGAAATTGCTCTTTCGGCTGAATGCTCTCCCGATGTACTCATTGGAAATATGCCTCATATATACTACTACTGGATAGGAAATACATCTGAATCAACAATTGCTAAGAGGCGTTCTTATGCAATTTGCATCTCACATGCTTCACCTCCTATGAAAAGTTCTGGTCTTTACGAAAAGTATATTGTTTTAGAGGATTTACTAAATCAATATGATGAAAATAAAGATGAAAAGACCCTTGAATTAATTAGGGAAATTGCAAATGAACTGGACTTAACCCCAGAACCTTTGGAAGTAAGAAAAGAGTTATACAAGATGAAAAGAAGGCTTATTCCGTATGGATTGCATATAATGGACAAAATACCAACTAAAGATGATTTGATTGATTATCTTCTTGGTGTATTGCGAATTGATAGAGAATTTCCATCAATTTTGA
>NZ_JBRAKS010000352.1:0-3977 GCF_052745115.1 Candidatus Jordarchaeum sp. | reverse complement strand
ACTTTAAATACTAAATTGTAATATTTTAATAAAATAACCAATTGGTAAAAGGGAGCAATCATGGACATACTTAACATTCTCAAACACATATTTGAAAGAACCATACCCAGTGAAGAGAAAAATTCAGAATTCCTACAAGTCATCCCAAAAATCAAAATCTATGAGAAAATCACAGCCGTTCCAGAACCAGAGGGAGAAACCGCGTTTACTCTCATACTTGGAAACGGAAAGATCTCCATAACCCCTGACAAAATACCAGACTACCAAGCGGAGTACGTAGCCCCTCTCAAATCATATCTCGACCTATTGCAGGGAAAAATATCCCCCCAACAACTCGAATCGAATCTAAAAATAAGGCAAAAAATCAGTGGAGTTAACATAAATAATGTATTAGACATTCTCAAAAACAGTGCTCAACAAAACAACGAAATTCAAAACTTGTTGTCCCTCTATCGTGAAAAATATAAAATCTAAATTCCTAATTCTAAAAAGCATGAGCCTTTATTTTTCTGGATTTCATCATACTCTCAATGTGTTGAAATATCATATTTTTTAGCAATTTCTAAGAAGGCTTCTGCTGCTAATTTAATCTGATCCCAAGTTTTACCGTAGGTTGAAACCTTGAAAGTTTTTGATAAGCCCGGTTGAACACCCGCTACTCCCCTTTCCTTTAATTCTTCGTAGAGAAAGAAACCTTTTCGAGGATGTTTCTGAGCTATTTCAAAGAAAGATTCGCTTTCAAAATGTAAAAGATCATGTTTATGTGGACGCTGCCCCAACTGCTTAATACCATTTATCCTTTCCAACTGTTCTACGAAGTATCTTGCCTTCTTAACCTCCTCATCCCAATGCTTAATGCGTTCCGCAACATATGGGAAAGCCGCCATAGCTCCAACGGCTACACAACCGGGTAAAGTGCAACCTAGTGTTTCAACTTCCTTATTCTCAAAACTTCTAACACTCCAAGGACCTCTTATAGAAGAGCCTTTAAAGATCACATTAGCATAAGCATCATTAGCCAATAGCAGACCCGAGGGCGCCGGAGAAGCAAAGGATTTATGCAGAGAAGCAGTCAAAATATCAGCACCCAGGTCTTTTCCTGAAACAGGCATTCGCCCAATAGTGTATGCTCCATTTAGCACAAACGGAATGCCGTAATCGTGTAAAATTTTGCCCACACTTTTAGCATCAAAAACATTACCATAATTATAATCCACATGAGTTAAAAAAGCCAGAGCCGGCCATTTACCCGATTCTTTTTTCACCTCCTCAATCTTCTCAGCGTAAGCATCAATAAACAGATCAAAATCGGGATATCCTGAATGTGGAACCTCAACAATCTTAGCCCCTACGCGCTCAGCGCTCAGATATGTACTATAGTGTGCCAAGGAATCGATAATGATAGTATCCTCCGGTTTAACCAGTGCGTGGAAAGTGGCATACTGAGCCTGGCGGCAACCCGGAAAAAGCCTAGCTTCATCCATCTCCAAAAAGGCGGCAATATCCCTATGAAAATCACAAAGCGGAGGAGAATCAATAAGATCCAATCGACCCTTCATACAAAAATCACACACACTATAACCATCAACAAACCTCAAAACAGCCTGAACCACCCCCGGGTAATCACCAGCCCTACCCCCAGACTGGATGGGATGAAGATTTATCATCCTCTCCTCAACACCCCGAGTAAGATTCCTATATTTCTCTAAAACACTCTCATCAAACATTAACCTCACCCAAAAACCCTTCGAAAAAATCCGGAGACAAGTCCTGAACGCTGGAAAAAGTCTTCACCAAAGTCCGTAAACCGGTTTTCCTCTGAATCTCATCCGCCCGCTCAGAAACCATTAAATCCCCCTTATTACCCTCCTCGACTAGCACCAAAATTCTTTCCACCTCCGGTGTCCTAGCCTCTATGTCCCGCCAAACTCCCTCCACCTTCTTTCTAACCGTCTCAAGAGCTTCATCAGAAATACTCGGATTCAAACTCTTCACATCAATAGCATTCAAAGGTCCCCCGGTTACCACTACAAATCTAGGATCAACCCCTAATTCCAAAAGTCTTTTCCGCGTAGAAGATGAAACAACAACGAAAAGTATACCCCTAAGATCAACAGTTTTAACCTTAATCCTCTCCATCTCCCGCCGCTGGTCTAGACCAAACTTCTCCATGAGCACACTCAAAAAGTCTCTAACATTTATCAAAAGATTCCTAATCTTTTCTTCAGTGGTGGAATCAAAATTATATCCAGGCGCGAAGAATCTAACTTCACACAAAATAGAAATTAAAGCGTCAACAACTCTATTAATCCTGTCAACATCATCGTAATCAAAATTCACCAAGTCACTCTCCCGCTTATCACAATGCATTAACTAATCATATACTTTTTTTTGAATGATTTAAACATTAACTTCTAAAATATTATATACTATCAATTATAAACTTTTATCGCTTCCCCAATTAATATGTGTATAAACCATAAAATGTTTTTGATACATTAATAACTCATTAAGATTGAAGTTCTTCGCTACTTGATTTTAAAGGCATGCCAATGGACTTTAGTGCAATACTGGATTATGTTCCAGGATTCTGTCTGGGTGGGTATGACTCATTGGTAATTATATAACCCACTACGTTTACGGAATGTGGTAGAAATATAAGTAAAACTGAAATGATATTTATATGATTATAATCTCTGATAGGGGCTTAAAATACGGGAGCGTAAAGGTGCCCAAACTTTTCCAAGCTCTTGATATATTGACAAACTTTTCGTCTTGAGAGAGTTGCCTCTCGAATAAGAATAAATGTAAATGAGGGAACAAGCGTGGTTAGTCTGAGGGAAAGTGCAATTCAAGATTTGAAACACAAGGATTGGAAAGTTCGAAGAACATCAGCATGGTATCTCGGACAATTTGGGGATAAGACAGTTGTGTATCCCCTTATACAGGCTCTGAAAGATGCAGATTATCACGTTAGAAGTAGTGCAGCAATTGCTCTCGGAAGTATAAAGGATGCGCGGGCGGTTATTCCCCTCATACAAGCACTAAAGGATAAGGATGGTATGGTTCGGTTTAAAGCAGTACGGGCTCTTGGAGAGATTGGGGATGCGAGGACAGTGGAGCCACTTATCGATATTGTTTATTATGGTGATGATATCGAGCGAATCTCCGCAGTGGTGGCTCTTGGAAAGATAGGTGATGAGCGGGCAATTGAAGCTCTCACTTGGGCACTGAATTATGACTGGTCCCTGGATGGCGAGGGTGACGCTTGCTACGGTGAGGATGTCCGGGGGGCGGCAAAAAGGCCCTAGAAAAAATAAAAAGAAAAAAATAAAAAATAGACTTAACCAGCTGAAAACAAATACCATCATTCTAAAAACTTATTTACAACTTAAATACCCAAAGAAAAAACTACCCAAAGTAAAACGAAAAAATACACGTAATTATTATCCTCGATTATTTTTTCATAGATACCCTGCTGGGAAGCAAATACCACCTTAATAAAAAATCAAAAAACAACATAAACAAAATCAAACCATCCACTGTATTTTTTCATCCTACGATGTTCTATTGAAGAAAATAGACATAAAAAGATTTACCTGCTAATAGCCCGATCATGGGAACAACAGAAAAAAAAGAATATATAGATATATATAAAATATATATAAGCCGGGTCAGGGAAATTCCTCGATGGGGGCGATGCCCTAAAGATTTTGAACCCTGGTTACGGCCCAAGCTTGAGTTCAAACTTGAAGTACCGAATCTGCATTCCGGGCAGGAGACTGTCCGGCGCCTCGCCGCTAGACTAACCCGGCTCTTATTCAAGAAAATATACTCTTAGCACTAAATTTTTTTAGAGAGGGTTTTCCGTTTTTACTGTTTTACTTATCTAGGTTTTCTATTTTTAACTTTATCGGCAAAAGTCAGTATTTGAAAATGAGTTTTTGGGGGTAGGGATACCCTTATAGTGGAGAGAA
>NZ_JBRAKS010000351.1:0-3984 GCF_052745115.1 Candidatus Jordarchaeum sp. | reverse complement strand
CTTTCAGTTCCCTCATCATGGGGAGCATTAGTGTAACCTACCTCTAAATATATTAAAATAAGGCATTTATTACAAAAATAATTTTAAAATAATCGAAAATATATTTTCTGCATTGAAACACCTTATATCTTCGAAAATAATCTTACCATCCGCAAATAAAGGGTTTGTATACCTGTCTATCTCCTCTGAGAAAGCTCGCAATAGCCTGAGCTTGCTTGATAATTATTGTTTTTAATTTCTGTTTAATTCCCTCATATCGTTCGTTATCATCAAGTCTTTCAAAGACTTTTTTTGCTATAGATTTTTTAGATTTATCTTCGATCATTCCATTCTCATCTACAACTATATCAGAACCTTTACCAATCATTGCAAATATTGCCCTATCTATGACAGATTGCCTGAACTCCTCAATCAGGTCAAAAACAAGGCTTGTTTTTCCAGCCCTATCAGTATGAACAAAACCACCGTAGGGATCTAATCCTGCGAGTATAATTGCTTTCTCAACCTGACCGTATAATATACCATAACCGTAATTAAGAGCTGAGTTTAAAGGGTCCTTAGCACCTCTACCTTCTCTTCCAGGCCAATCTATTTCCTCGCCTAACATTCTTTTTATAGTTTCCCAGTATAAAGAAGAAGCGCGACCTTCAACGCTTAGAAGCTGTTCCCTGACAACTTCTATATTATCTGCTTCTATTTTGTTGAGTTCCTCTTCGTGCGTTTCTAGCTTTTTACATGATATCTCCATAATTGTGTATAGGTCTTTATCAGCAGATTTTCTATATCTTGCAAAGTATTTTAATAAATTTCTCTGGTTTCCAATTTTTCCAAACGCAAAAGCCTTACCTAATATTAGTCCCCTTCTATCTGATAGAGCTAAAAGCTGCTCTCTCCGGGTCTTGACTGTTCCAATTAATGATGGACTTGTAAGCCTTCCATAAACCTCACCATTTCCTGAAATAAACACTATATCTATTCCTCTTTCGGAGCAAACTTCAACCACATCGCTGGAGATGGTTACTCCTCTGGAAGTAATAAGAATCGAATCAAGATGTATCAGGGGAATTTCTTCCAGTATCTCTCCGCTTGTTTTTACTCTTAACCTTTCACTATGTTTACTGAGAAAAAGTCCATAACGATCTAAAATGAGTTGACGTTTATTTTCCATCTTTAAACCTGATTGTATTTATTTTGGAATGCCTGAACATGCCTCAAAATAAGGACAGGTTTCATAGCATTCCTGAGGTTTTCCAGGATCAATTTCATTTTCAACCATGCGCATTTTTTTATCCCTTTCTTCTATAAACCACTGCCGCAATTCATCACTGATGTGGTGAAAATCTCTTTTAAGACGAACCTGATTATCTTTAAATCTCACATATACAATGCATCCGAGATCGACCGGGAATTCATATAGAGATTCCATAACCATTGCGTATCCTGTGGTAGTAAGTTTATGAAAATCTCGCTCAATTGGGTCGAACTTAAGATCGACCACCATCCCTTGAGAAAAAATATATCCATCGACTGCGAGATTGCTTGAAAGACCAAGAAATGTACCGTTCAGTCGTTGTTCCACCACAACAGGAAGTACCAGAAATACAAATGAATCGGCTTCACAATAAGGATATCTTGAACGTATATCATCTATCCGGAACGCTATCCTTGTTTTTTCAAACTCCCATAAAAGCTTTCCCTTTTCAATCATTGAATCATTAATAACCTGCTGGACTTTTAGACTTTCATGCGCACTACTACCAGATCTCAATTTAGTAGGATTAAAATCTAAACATCCTATTTCCCTGCTAAAGTCGTTGCTTGTAATCGTAGGGGTTTTATAAATAATGGTTTTTGATTTCGTAAAAAACTCTGATATGATCCGATGAAGAAGAAGACCTTCGGCCATAGCTTCATTTGCTTTGAAACCTATTCGACCAACCTTCTTCAAATAGATATCCCTTCCTGAACCGCAATACAAACTGCTGATATCTGAAATTCCCAATTTTGTTTTGTATACTGTTGCTATTGGGGGTTGTGCCCAGTTCCATCCCCGAAGGTCTGGGTGTACCTCATCACGTCTAGCATCCATGAGGAGTTTATGAGTAACATATTTGTGTTCTTCAGGGCTTAGAAAATACATTTTTATCCTTTACAAATTGGTCTGAATTCACATTCTTGACATCTCCCTTTATAGGGGGTTTCGTCAGGGAATATTTCATTGATGAGCATGTGTCTCATCTTTTTAATCTTTCCCGTTAGATATTGTTTTGCACCTTCAGAAAAATAGATTGATTTTGTACTTCCATCTTCAAGGCTATGAATAAACCCTCTGAGAGATTTTTTAAGGTACGATTCCTCCAGAAGTAGCCCATAGGCAAGGAGCTGATATTTATGATGAAGGGCAACAAAACGCCCTCTTGAAAAAGATCCATCCTTAAAATCTACAGGGATAGCTTCTTCTTCAGTTAACAGTGCCATGTCTAACAGTCCTGAAAGACCGAGAGATTCCGAGAATAGTTTTATATTGAAATATTTGGTTGGCTGGGTTCTTGATTTTGAAGTCCAATCTAGCTTAAACCTTGAGAATGTTCTTCGTTTTTCAAGACGTTCCTCCTCTTTCTGTCTAAGTTTCCCTTCTTCCATTTTGTAGGTTGTGGGTCTGAAACCAGGCATAAGGTAGTTAAAAAATACTATCCTGGGGCAATAGAAATATTGTTTAACATCACCAACCGTTAAAATGATCTTTGTGTCATTCATGTTTTAAGTTTTTAATGTGTGATGAGAATTATGCACTAATTGATCATTAACCTTTCTCAAGTTATTTTTCATCTTTTTCAACAATGTATTCAAGCTTTAGTGCAAGATCCTTTTCACATACTGGATAGATTTGGATATTTCCGGGTTCTTCACCTATTAGACGCTTTATTTTCTTGAACAGCGTTTCTTTCTGGTTATGGCTGAGCTCACCAAAAAAAGCAGAGTACTGGATTCTTTCCAGACCGAAGTCCAGACACACATCTGCAATTTTGTTTCTTATCTTATCTTCTACTATGTCATATATCACGATGCAATTCATGGGTTCTTTTCAATGATATTGAGCAGGTTTTTTAAAAAATCTTTTATTTCACCCAGTTCTTCAGCAAGAATTTCATACAGTACTTCTAAATCTATTTGGTTATAAAGGTGGACAATTCTGTTCCGAAATTGACTCATTTTTATGTAAGATTCCCTTTTATTTTTGGGTATATAACCTGCTTCTGTGAGTATTTCTATAATCTCTGCATTCGTATTTGGAGTTCTCAAACCCATTGATGCAATAATGTAACTACCAATGTCCAGAAGTGCTTGAATGGAAATTTGTAATCGGTGAAGTGCAGAATCTATATTTCTGAAATCTGAAATAAAATCCTCATAGGTTTTTCGTTTTAGTATATTTAGCTTTTCAAGACTATCGGTAATCATATCCATCTTAGACTGAATGTCTTCTAATTTCATATTTTTGTTAACCTTTTTTCTAAACCATATCGCTTAAATTTTTTTATAAATCTCAGTGTTGATTCAAAATCACAGTATTCCATAATGACATGTGATTCAAACCTGATTCTGAATTCTGGATCTGAATCGTAAATCAATTTTGAAGTTTTTAAAACGTTATGCTGAAATATGAGCTTTTGACTGTTCAGATCGATGAGATCAATTTCTCGTATACCAAAAGATTTTGAAATTCTGTAAGCAAGATAATCTTCCTCATGGATTAATTCTCTACCTTGAGGGTATGGAGATTTAAGTAATATGGCAATATCCATGTCACTCATTGGTCCTGTTTTTCCCGATGCGAAGGAACCAAATAGATATGCGCAAGCAATGTATGGATATTCTTTGAATATTGCTTGAAATTTTTCTAAATCGATCATAAGTCTTTTAACCTTGTAATTTTTAAAAATTAACAGCTATGTTAATGAGATTATTAACACCTTCCTTTAA
>NZ_JBRAKS010000350.1:0-3984 GCF_052745115.1 Candidatus Jordarchaeum sp. | reverse complement strand
AAAGTCTAAGAATGGTATTATTTATCATTAAATCTTTCTACTGCTGTAAACCCTTACAGAAATAAAAATCGGAAGTTACCTTGTTGGGCTTTAATCATAATACTTTATGTATTTAGCCTATGAGTATTCTACCCGCATTTCTGGGTCTCTTGTTTTCTCATTTGATCTTGCTTCCTATGCTACGGATTTTATTAGCGGGCGAAAGGTTCATGTAGAACACCATCCAATAAACACCCGTCCGCTCTAAAATATTAAGTTTAAAACAAAACCAGTGAATGTTTTTCCAAAAATTCTGGTGCATTTACAAAAACTTTCTATAAATGTGAACCACTCTAGTTACCGTTTAATAGAGAAACATTTACTTTCACTCCTCACACACGGAAGATGTGCCTTCAATCAAACTTAAGTCATTTTAATATTTTATGATAAGAAAAACTAGAACATATTCAGAGTTTATAACTCTCTATAGCATAATTGAAAAGTCTAACCTCACTGACACATACACAGCCACTAATTTAAATAGTATAAGGAAAGCTCCAAAAAAAGAAAGTGTAAATCAATCCACCAAACTATTCATCTTCAAAATTACATCCACTCCTGAAAAACTACACTGGAATAAGTATCTATAACGTCATCCATTTCAAAAATTTTCAGTAAAAACCGATTATAATGCTCAACATCCCTCACACGCACCACAGCCATCAAACCATACTCCTCCCCAGTCCGATAAAGACTCCAAACCTCACCAAACCCACACAGCCTCCTAGCCACCGAAAGATAAGACGCAGGATCAACCCTAATTTCCAAATAAAACTTCGCATCCAAGCCCATAGCAGAAAAATCTACTTTTGCAGTATAACCGATAATTACATCCTCACTCCGAAGTTTAGAAATTCGCCTAGAAACCACAGGTTGCGAAACACCTAACTTCTTAGCCAAATCAGTTTGAGGATAAGGCATAGGATTGGTCTGCTGCCTAAGGATGTTAAGCAACTTCCAATCAAAATCAGAAACAGGGTAATAATCGGTTTTTGAATCAGGAACAACGACCCCAGACTCCTTAAAAGTGGTCAGTATCTCCACCAAACGGTATTTCTTAAACCTTGAAACCATCATCAAACGGTCAAGCCCAGAAAGAAAAGAAGAAAACTCAGAAGGAGAACGAAACCGGTACACCCCTAAAAGAGAATACTCACCCGAAATCCCATCCATAGACTGAATCTGCGGAAGATCCAACAAACCCCTAACAATATCATACTCATGAGGATTCGTTTTAACAAAAAGAAAAATACTACGATCAAACAATATTTTCAAAGGATTCAAAACAACAGAATACCCTCTCAGAACCCCCCTCTCAAATAACCGATTAACCACCTTAGCCACATGGTTTCGGCTTTTACCCAGCCTCTCCGCCAAACCCTTCACACCGAGAGAAGAATCCTCCAACAGAAGATTCAAAACCGCCTCTTCCACAGCATCTAACCGCATAAAAACCACACAAAACAATCATTTCATGTGCAAATTATTAAGCACTATATATATAACCTTTATAAGCTTAGCCTACAAAGAAAAACAAAACACACCTCACAAGAGGTGAAACCAATGACACAAACAGAAAAAGGAAAAAATTATGAAGTAAAAGACTTGTCACTAGCCCCCAGCGGAGCAACAACCATCGAATGGGCAGAAACACGCATGCCAGTCCTCATGCAAATCCGAAAAAGATTCGAAAAAGAAAAACCACTCGTGAAAACGATAATAGGCGCTTGTCTTCACATCACGAAGGAGACAGCGGTACTCGCTAAAGCTTTGAAAGCGGGAGGCGCAGAAGTCTACCTGTGTGCTTCAAACCCACTATCAACGCAAGATCATGTAGCCGCCGCATTAGTAAAAGAAGGAATAGCAACTTTTGCATGGAAAGGAATGGACTACGAAGGATACTACCGAGCAATAGCCAACGTAATAAAAGGAGAACCCAACATTACTCTAGACGATGGCGCCGACCTAGTATCAACCCTAATCAAACTCAAAGGAGGAGAAACCGGAGAAGAAATCAAAATAGTCAAAAAAATCCTAGGAAACCGAACAGACTGGGCGGACAACGTATGGGCCGGAGCCGAAGAAACCACCACAGGCGTAATTCGATTAAGGGCTATGGCCAAAGATGGCGCCCTTGAATATCCGATTTTAGCGACCAATGACACCCCCACAAAATGGGAAACATAAACAACAACTTGTTTAAGCCCAAATTCGACAACCTGTGGGGAACCGGACAAAGCACAATCGACGGAATCCTACGTGCAACAGCCGACCTCATAGCCGGCAAAAATTTTGTAGTAGTAGGCTATGGCCATTGCGGCAGAGGTGTAGCGTTGAGAGCCAAGGGACTGGGAGCGAGAAGAGTCATCATCTGCGAAATTAACCCACACAGAGCCCTAACAGCTGCACTTGAGGGATTCGATGTGATGCCCATGATAGAAGCCGCTGAGGTTGGTGACATATTTGTCACGGCTACTGGAAACACATCGGTGGTTAGAGCAGAGCACATGGAGAGAATGCGCAGCGGAGTAACTATTTGTAACACTGGGCATTTCAACGTTGAAATAAGCATACCTGATCTAGAGAAACTTAGTGTCAGTAAGCGGGAGTTGAGACCTCTAGTCGACGAATACACTATGAAAGACGGGAGGAAAATCTACCTGCTCGCTCAGGGCAGACTTGTGAATTTGGCTTGTGCTGAGGGGCATCCTAGTGAGGTTATGGATATGTCCTTTTCGGATCAGGCTTTGGCTGTTGAGTGGATTGTCAAGAATAAGGATTCGTTGTCTAAGATGGGTAGTGTGGTTCTGGGCATCCCCGAGGAGATTGATAAGACTGTGGCGCGTTTGAAGTGTGAGGCGATGGGTCTTAAGCTGGATGTTTTGACTCCTGAGCAAGAAGCATATCTATCAGGATGGGCTGAAGGCACATAGCCTAACATTTTTTTCTTTTTTTGTGATGTAAAAGTTTTGACGATGTGGAATATCTTTTGGCGTGTGGTATAGGTGGAGTGTTTATTGTCTGTCCCATGTACTGACCTTTAGGATTTGGGATTTTTACTGGTCTTTGATTAGGTGTTTGTCAAGATTTTTTCTTAGTATTCCGCGGGTCTTGGCGGGTGGTAGTCGCATGTTCCTCCCCACCAGTATTCTTTTTCTTCCCATTTTTTGCCCTTATTTTTTCCCATGCTGGCCATATTTTGAAGGTGCTGAGTGCTGTCCAGAAAACCTTGTCTGTCTCTTTTTGGTTTAGTCCGAGTTTTTGGGCTATTTTGTTTGTTATTTCTTTGTATGTGAGTGTTTTTTTCCCTGTGTGTAGGCTTCTTTGAAGATTTCTCTTATGTCCCTGAACTCGATGTGCCATATTGCGTATCTGGAGCCTTCTTCTTTTTCTGCTTCTTTCATGAGTCTTTGCTCGTCTCTGCATTCGCTTGCTCCGTCTAGAAGTAAGTCTTCTAAGTTATTGATTTCGTATCCCTCTCTTATGTCGTGAGTGGTTCTTGTTTCTAGGTTTTCTGTGTTTTTCTCTAGGAGTATTTTTGTGTCTGTTTCGGGATTCATTTCTTTTAGTGTACAGAGTAGGAGGTCTTCGTCAACCCATGTTTGGGATTTGCCTCCATGGTATTTGGCTGCGTTCTTAAAAGCATCTACAATGGGGGAAAACAAGTCTCTTTCCTTTAGCTTGTACTGCTTTACGTCCACGTAGTTGGCGGTGTAGCTTAGTATTTTGCGTTCTTGGTACTTTTTGATTATTTTTTCTGCGTATTCTCTGGTGTGGTTTCCTCTGCTCATTAGTTGGTGTATTAGTTTGTGTTTTGTGATGTAGTCTTTTTTGTCGTCGGGTTCTACTCTATGTAGAAATTCATAGAATTACATAGAGTTGGGGCTTCGCAGTATCATGCGGCGGCCTCGCGAGTTCATCAGCCGCCCTCCACTCCACCCCCGT
>NZ_JBRAKS010000349.1:0-3989 GCF_052745115.1 Candidatus Jordarchaeum sp. | reverse complement strand
AGGAAGGGATAGTTTATGAATCGACTTTCTTATGGTGTTATGATGAAAATTAAACCGGCAGATGATAAAAAAATATTAGAGCTTCCTTCACAGTTTTTTGAAACAATTAAATATAAGAATGCGCTTGTGATTCTCTCTCCGGATACTGAAACCGTGAGAATTATTCCTACTGAAGGTCGAAAAGTATGTAAGATTTTAATAAATCTAAGTGGGAAAATTTCCACAAATTTTTTACGGGGTCTTAAAAATTTTTTCGAGGAAACCAGGATTAAGACCCTCTACACATCCGGTCTCTGCATGAAAGAGAAGGAATGCGTATATGAATTTTATTGCCCTGCTGAGTCAATTGATAAGAATCAGCTAACTAGAAAGCTTGAGAAATTGGGGGGCGTGAAGAACATAGAAATTCAAACATTGTCCTAATAAAAAATTATATCTAGAAAGCATTTTTTACAAACTTTTCCTTTGAGATTGGGAAATTTGAGCTAAGTTAAATAATTAATAACTATTGTTTAGTCCAGAAATTATTGATGGAAGTTCTGCAACACTTTTTATAATAAAATCTGGATATTCTTTAGCAAGGATTTCTTTTTTGATGCCTCCGCTCAAAACCGCTACTGTTAAAGCCCCTATTCTTTTTCCGGATCTGATGTCTGTGATATAGTCACCTACGAACATGCTTTCGTTTGATTTATGACATAATTTTTCTAAAGCTTCTAGAAGATTCTGTTCTTTGGAGAAGTAGTCATCATTTGTATTCTGGTTTTTTAATCTGGTAACTATCACATCCACGAAATTATCTAATTCGTGCTTTTTTAGCTCGGTCATAACACTTTCAGTGCTTGCAATTCTACCCGTTACAATCCCTATACTTATCCCCATTTTTTTTAATTGGTGTAGAGCTTGTTTTGACCCAGATATTCTAAACTCATCCGGTGATGATGTTTTAGAATAATTTTCGAGAAAATGATCCCAGAATTGTATCGCCACATTTTGTGGAACCAAGAGGTCTAAGGACGCATTATTATAGTAGTCTTCAAAAGTGTTTTTGGTTAGTGTTGGTAAATTGAATTTCTCTAATGATTCATTGAAAACTAAAAAGAATCGAGTTCTGGTGTTTACTAGAGTTCCATCCAAATCGAGTAGTACCGCATGAACATCATTAACTGCTTTCAATACTGAAACCTCTTAGAGAAACTTTAAATTGGGGACCAAAAATATTTTGGCATTTCATTAATAAATTAATTTGATGATAAGTTTGAGGTAATCTTAAATTAATGTATAATAAATTTGTTTCTAGCATAGTATACTACTGAACATTTAAAAATTGTTCTAATGGGAGAACTCTAAATGTCTAAAAATCTAGAACAGATTATATTGAAACATGCTCTGGCAAACGCAATAAAGTTTGAAGGAAAAGCTAATCAAAAAGCGGTAATAGGCAAGATAATTGCGATGAACCCGGAGCTTAAAGAGCAAGCGAAAAAAATAGGTAAAATGGTTTCACTGGTAATTGAAGAAATAAACAAACTGACTTTGGATGAGCAAAAGAAGAAGCTTCTTGAAATTGCTCCTGAGCTTCTGGAAGAACAAAAGAGAGAGGAGGAGGTTAAAGAGCTTCCACCCCTCCCAAACGCTGACTCCTATAAAAAAATTGTAATGAGACTTGCTCCCTATCCTTCAGGGCCACTCCATATCGGTAATACTCGTATGGTTGTGCTTAACGATGAATATGTTAAAAAATATAATGGCAAATTGATTCTGGTTTTTGATGACACCATAGGTAGCGAAGAAAAAAGAATTATTCCCGAGGCTTACGACCTGATAAAAGAAGGATTAGAATGGTTGGATGTTAAATGGCACCAAGAGGTTTACAAATCAGACCGTATACCCGAATTTTACAAGTATTGCGAAAAACTAATCAGAGAAGGAGAAGCATACGTGTGCCTGTGTGAGGCTGAAGAGTGGCGTAAAAAATATAAAGAAACTGGAAAGTCTTGCCCTCATCGCGAACAGACTGTGGAGGAGAATATGGAGTATTGGAAAAAAATGTTGGAAGGAAATTTTGGTGAGGGCCGAGCTGTGGTTAGACTTAAAACAGGAATGGATTACCCAGATCCCGCTGTGAGAGATCATATAATAATGAGGATTTCGGAGCGTAAACATCCTCGGGTAGGTTCAAAGTACCGGGTTTGGCCGCTTCTCGAATTTTCTTGGGCTATAGATGACCATTTACTGGGTGCTACTCACATTCTGCGTGGAAAAGACCTGATAAAAGAAGACATAATAGAACAAATAATCTGGAAGAAACTGAATTGGCCCAGTGTAGATTTCATACACTACGGAATAATTACTTTCAAGGGTTTAAAACTCAGCAAGTCTAAAGCCAGGAGACTCATAGAGGAAAGGATTTATCTCGGATGGGATGATCCCAGGACCTGGAGCTTGCAATCACTTAGGAGGCGGGGAATAAAAGCGGAAGCCGTAAGGAGAGCTATGCTCGATCTTGGTTTAAGCACGATCGATATAGAATATAGTCCCGAAATTCTCTACGCCATAAACAGAAAAATGATAGATCCTGAGGCGGATCGATACTTCTTTGCAGAATCCCCAGTTAAACTCACTATCACAAAGATTCCGAAGGAGAAAATCGAGGCTAAACCCTTACTTCACCCAGATTTTCCCGAAAGAGGAACGAGAAAAATATCAGTTAATGTAGAGAAAGAAGCTGCAAAAGTTCTGATTTCCAACCAGGACAAAGAAGTGATGAAAATCAATAACATTATTCGTTTAAAAGACCTGATCAATATAACCGTTAAAAAACTTGATCCCTTAGAAGCCGAATTTCACAGCTACACAATAGAGGAAGCCCGTAGTCTAAACGCTAAAATAATTCACTGGGTGCCTACTACCGAAAATGTTCCCATTACTATTCTGAAACCGGATGGAAAGAGTGTTAACGGTCTTGGAGAACCGCAGTGCAAACAATTGAAAGTCAATCAGTTGGTGCAATTTGAGAGATATGGTTTCTGCAGGATAGACCAAACAGAGCCTCAAATATTTGCTTTCTTCGCTCACAACTAAAATTTTGTAGGACTTTTTATATCAATAAAAAATAATGGAGACTGAGAAAAAGCTAAAAAAGGAGTTTCAAGAAACTGTTCCAAAATATAATAAACTACATAGCTTTAATTGCCTGTCTTATTCCTCTTCTTTTCGCTTCTTTCAGTGATTGGAGAACCAGAACTGTAGATAATAAAATTTGGCTATTAATGATAATATTTGGATTGGTTATATCGGTAGCCAGATGGATTTATAACGCTGAATTAACAGTAACCATTTTTTCTTTTCTAATAGCTTTCCTAATTTCCCTAGTTCTCTATGCGTGCAAAATCTTTGGAGGGGCTGATGCAAAAGCCATGACCTGTATCTCACTAATAATTCCTAGAAATGTTTCAGCTTCGCTTACTCCCTACTTTACATTAACAGTTTTTTTAAACACCTTTATTATCCTAGGCATACTTTACCTTACAATATTGACCTATAATTTGATACAACACCTAAAAGGGGAAACGTTATTCTATGGGCTGGAATCAGAATCAAAATGCAAGAAGCTTGTAGTTCTGTTAACCTGCATTCGACTAGACCCTGTTTCACTCCAGAATAAGAGCCACTTTTACCCCATACAACATGTAAAAAAGAAAAATGGTGAAAAAGAAATACAACTAACCTCTCACAGAAACATACTAACCAAAGAAAGTAAGAATTTAAAAATCCTAGAAGGTAAAAAAGAAGTAAAAACCAGTAATAAAGTCTGGGCCTATTTCACAAAGCCTCTAATACCCATTATCACATTATCAGTAGTCATGTCCTTCTTCCTGGGCGATCTTCCTCTTCTTCTCCTCCAAATACTTTAAATCCAAGCTAAAAATAAAAAGACTTTTTTATAAATAATTCTAGTAAATATTCTTTTATGGCAGTAATAATAC
>NZ_JBRAKS010000348.1:0-3998 GCF_052745115.1 Candidatus Jordarchaeum sp. | reverse complement strand
AATACTTGAAAAAATTTTCCCATGAACTAATTCGAGTGCGAATTTTGGTCATTGTTCTCGCAGGAATAATTGGAATTATTGGCGGGATTAGCGCGGTTGCTTTCAGATATTTAACTGAAATTTTTAGTGATTGGTTTACAGCTATACCAGACTATCTAGGTTGGCCATTTATCATATTGATGCCCACTCTGGGGGGTCTCATAGTTGGCTTTCTTGTCACCAGATTTTCAATTGAGGCTAAGGGTTCGGGTATGCCTGAAGTGATGGAAGCGGTGGCTCTAAAGGAGGGAAAAATTAGGGCAAGGGTGCCCTTTGTTAAGATGCTGGCATCGGCTTTGACCATTGGTTCTGGGGGAAGTGCAGGAGTTGAAGGACCTATTGCACACATTTCAGCTGGCCTTAGTTCCATTTTTGGAAGCCGTTTTAAGTTAAATGGTCGCTACACCAGACTTTTAGTCATCTGTGGGGTGGCTGCGGGTATAAGTGCTTTGTTCAACGCTCCTATAGGTGGAGTGCTTTTCGCGTTGGAAGTTATTTATGGGGGAATAGAGGCCATTGCGGTAATTCCTGTAGTATTCTCTTCAGTGGTTGCAACTGCTATGAGCAGAGTGGTTTTGGGTGAACAGTCTATATTACAGTTGACACCGTTTGTTTTGTCGAATTCTTGGGAACTAATTTTCTTTCTGATTTTGGGTCTCTTACTTGCTGTGGTGAGCGTTTTTTGGGTTAAAATTTTTTATTGGATATCAGACTTATTTGACCGTATCAAGGTTTCTCCATACTTTAAGCCAGCCCTTGGAGGCTTAGGGGTTGGACTCGTGATTGCAGTATTTCCTCAAGTTATGGGCGGCGGATACCAAGTAATGGAACAAGTTTTTGCGGGGGGAATAGGATTGGCACTGCTTTTGATTTTAGGATTACTGAAGATGTTTACTACTCCGCTGACTTTGGGTAGTGGGGGGAGTGGAGGGGTTTTTGCACCATCCTTGTTTATTGGTGCCATGTTTGGAGGGGCTTTCGGTTTGGCTGTTCATTTTCTTCTGTTTGGAAGAATATTGGGACCTTTTGAGCCTGTGTTTGCCTACTGGGATGGTTTACTTGGAGCTCTGGGTCCAGCATTTCATCCTTATTTTGGTTTTGAACCTATGGCATATGCTTTGGTAGGTAGTGCTGCTCTATTTGCTGCAGCGGGGAGAGCTCCACTTACTGTTATTGTTATGATGTTTGAGATGACGTATGACTACTTTTTGATTCTGCCCCTCATGATAGCTTGTGCCGCAAGCTATATTCTGAGCCGTGTAATCATGAGGGAGGATATCTATACCATGAAACTTCGCCGCAGAGGCATAGACTTTATTGCAAAGAGAAGGGGAGATGTGCTTGATTACACCAAGATTAAGGACGTTATGGTTACAGATGTAATAACAGTGAACACGAATATGACGATCTTTCAAGTTCTAGAACTAATGGAGAACTACCATCACATGGGTTTTCCGGTTATAGAAGACGGTAAGTTAGTGGGAGTCGTAGACTTCAATGATGTAACCGAGGAAATGTTGAATAGAAAGGGCGAGAATTTGGTCAAGGAGGTTGCCATTAAGGACTATGTGACAATTGGTCCTGATGAAACGGTGCACGCCGCATTGGATAAAATGATTCAATACGGTGTGGATCGCTTAATCGTGGTGAATCCGAATGATGAATCAAAGATGATTGGATTAATTACCAGAACTGACATACTTTACTTACATGAAGTAAAATACATCATGAAACAGAAAAGAGACAAATTGAGAGAAAAACTTGCGAAGATAGCTGAGCTCGCGGAAGATGAAGAACTGTAAAAATTAGAAGAATTTATGCAGTGTAAATTATTAGATAATTGTGATTTTTAACGTTTTATTTTACTTTTTTTGGAAATTGATTATGGTTTTAATTTCTTCGAAATCGCTTTTGAAAGCTAAGGTGACTTTTTCTGGTGTAAGTTCCCGGGATACGAGTTTCGCCATTACCTTGGGATACTTTTTCTTTATTTCAAGTAGGTCTTTTATGCCCATTTCAAAATGTTTTTTGTTAGAACTTACTGATCCAAATGCTACCCTGTTTCCTAAGGTCATATTGCTGAACACTTTTCCGAAATCTTCACACTCTTGTATTTCTCGGTAGAGACCCAAGAAGCATATTATGCCGTTTTGTTTGGTCATTCCACAGGTTTCTAAAGCAGCTGAAGCTGCTCCAGAAGCCTCAATTACCATATCAAATTTCTTATCTATTGTGATGAATGAATTCACTCTTTCATCTAAGTATTCTCCTCCAACATCTCCCACAATCTGAGCTTTGACGCTTTCCACACGGTTCCGTGACATATTAAGGACATTAAAACCCCTTAATCGAAGAACTATGGTGGCCAGCAAACCTAGAGGACCTGCTCCCACAACCAGAGCATCTTCCCGTTCCCAAATCAATCTTTCCTGAATTTTAAATATTTGAGAGATTCCTTTCTCCACAATGCTTAACGGCTCTAGGAAAACCGCTTCCTCTTTTATTTCCTCGGGAACTTTAACCAGATAGTCTGCATCTGATACCGCGTAATCAGAAGCGAATCCATGCAGTTTTAAAATTCCATGCTCAGAAAAAGTCCCGGTGGTACACATGTCGACCTCGCCCATTCTGCAGTTTACACAGTTTTCTATACACGGTCTCCTAACAGTTGGTACAACAATGTCACCGACTGAAACATTTTTCACATTCCCGCCAATTTCCTCAACAATCCCCACAGCCTCATGTCCCAGTACCAGATAAGGGGACCCTTCTGGGGGTTGACCGTAATAGCCATCGTTTATTTCTCTGTCGGTGGCATCGATTCCAACTTTTAAAATTTTTAGCAGAGCTTCATTCTCTTTGGGTTTTGGTTCATGTATTTCCATTAACTGCACGGAATTCCTCTCAGGAGGCGTAACAACAACAGCTCTCATTAAGCTACACTCCAACATTTAAATTCAAAAACTGCGAGTATAAAAGATGTAATATATTCAAGGAGAAAATGGAAAGATTTTATATTACATATCTTAGTATCTTCCCAATAGTTACCTAATTCTATTTTTTTATACAGTTCAACGTGTTTTTGAACCTTATCAATTTTACCCAAACTTATTTCCATTTCATAACAATGGAATAAATTATATAATATCGGATTGTAAAGCTTTGAAATATGAATAGAGATAGTGTTCTTAAAAGGTTTGATGGTCTGGCACAAAATTATGATAACTATATTGTTAAGGTTGATGGTTATTCCGACACCATCGAAAGAATCATAGAATTAGCGAAACCAAAGAAGACAGATATTGTTTTAGATTTAGGCACAGGAACAGGTGCGTTAAGCTTCAAGCTCGCCCCCACGGTTAACAATGTGCATGCTAGGGACATTTCTATGAAAATGCTGCAGGTGGCCAAAGAAAAGGCATTGAAATCTAATATTAAGAATATTGACTTTGGCTATGGTAGTTTTTCTGAACCTAATTGTAGCGAAGAAGTGGATTTGATTGTCAGTAATCTTGCGTTTCACCACTTGTACGATGAAGAAAAACAAGAAGCAATAAAGTCATGGTATAAAATCTTGAAACCCGGAGGAAGAGTAATTTTAGGAGACCATATGTGGTTTTTTGATCACAAGAAAGACCCAGAAAGAAAAGAAAAACTAATCCGAGAAATAGTCCAGAGACTGGGGGATCCAAAAAAACCTCTGGAAGAGCAATTAGAGGAACTAAAGAAAAGAGATCACCCCGCTAACGTTTATGATCTCAAGAATTTTTTCAAACAAGCGGGATTCAAGGTGGAAAGAATCGAGGAGATAATATCTCCAGTAATGGAGATAATCACCGCAAAAAAGCCAAAACAATAAATTCATATTTTTAGAGTAGCAAAAAATTTTTTCAATAATAATAAATCTAAAGTTTTGCGGTATTTAAGTTATTAGGTCATTTTATTATCATACTCACCAC
>NZ_JBRAKS010000347.1:0-4000 GCF_052745115.1 Candidatus Jordarchaeum sp. | reverse complement strand
ATGAGAATGGTGTGACCCACAAATTAACCTTACCAACCGTATTTGGCACAGAACCATACCTAATGGTTTTCATCTCTAATAAATTTAAATATGATTGCCTTAATCAAGTAAAAAATTTTTTTATGAAAAATAATTTTTTGAAACAAACTTTAATAATTGAAAGTAAAATAAAAAATAAGACGCATAAAAATTTAAAAAAGGGTGTGTAAAATGATCAAAATAAAACTAGTAAAAATGAAGGACTCCAAAGAGTTTTGGGAAGGTGACGAGTTGTGCCACCTTTACCTGAAGTCCGATAAGCTGGTTTTCGGTACCTCCCACATCGAGCCGGGAAAAGAGGGTGCCGTAGATCCAGGTCATAAATACGGAGAAGAAATCTTCTATGTGGCTAAGGGAAAGGTCTTAGTCGAATTTTCCAAAGAAAAAATGGAGCTAAAAGAGGGAGACGCAGTAATTATTCCTATTGGGGAACCACACAAACTAATAAACAAGTACAAAGAACCAACACTAATCTGCTGGGCTCTAGCACCACCCGACGACTAATCATTTAGAAGGGAGGTTTTAAATTTGGAATATATTCTAACTCTTGATGCTGGAACCACCGCCTCAAAAATAGCACTTTTTAACACTAAAGGTGAGCTTCAAGGAATTTCCACCAAAGAGTATACACTGCTCACACCAACCGCGCTTGCCGTGGAGCTTCCTGCAGAAACCTTTTGGAAAGCTTTCAAAGAGGGTGTTAGTGAAGTTCTGGAACAAACCAAAGCTAACCCCGAAGACATTAAGGCCTTGGGAATCTCAGCACAGGGAGAAACACTATTCTTCATAGACAAAAATGGTAATCCTCTGAGAAACGCCATAATCTGGCTGGACAACCGGGCCCAAGAAGAAGCAGATATTCTCTCAGAAAAATTTGACCCCGATCAACACTCCTTCAAGATTTCGGGACAAGTAAAAATAGTTCCCACATGGCCCGCTTCAAAAATCTTATGGATTAAAAGAAACGAGAAAAACATTTTCGACAAGGTCTCCAAGTACCTTCTCATAGAGGACTACCTCATATACCGGATGACCGGCGAACTGGTAGCTGAAGGCTCACTTCTCTGCTCCACATTGTACTGGAACATCATCACCAAGAAGTACTGGGACGAAATGCTGGACCACCTAGGAATCACAGCCGACCAGCTACCAGAAATAAAAGAATCCGGAGAACCAGTAGGAGAACTCAAGCCCGAAGTAGCAAAGGAACTAGGATTGTCCCCAAAAACCATGGTAACCACCGGTGCACTAGACCAAGTGTGCGGGGCAATAGGAGTGGGAAACGTAGAGCCAGGAATGTTCTCTGAAAACACCGGAGCAGCTCTTGCTATTTGTGCGGTTTTAAAAAAGCCGATTTTCGATAAACAGGGCAGAATGCCCATCCACTACTACGGTATACCCGACACCTATATGGCTCATACCTTCACCACGGGAGGGATGGTTCTCAGATGGTTCAGAGACAACTTCGCAAAAGAAGAGATGAGCGTAGCCGAACTCTTAGAAACGGATCCCTACAACGTGATAGGCGACGAAGTAGCAAAAGTACCTCCAGGGAGCGACGGGTTAGTGATGCTTCCACACCTCCAAGGAGCCATGGCACCAGAGGCGAACCCTAAGGCGAAAGGTGTTTTCTTCGGCTTCACCCTAAAACACACCAAGGCCCACTTTGCCAGAGCCATAATGGAAGCCATAGCCTTCATTGTGAGAAGAAACATAGACGTTTTAGAAGACATGAAAATCCCCGTGAAAGAAATAAGAGTCCTAGGTGGGGGAGCCCGCAGCGCAGTGTGGAACCAGATCAAGGCAGACATCACTCGGAAAACTGTTTATCAAACCGAAATGGAGGAAGCTGCCAGTCTGGGAGCAGCCATACTAGCGGGAAAGGCGGTGGGAATCTATAAAGATGTTAGAGAGGCAGCCAGCAAAATGGTGGGTATAAAAAGAAAGTATGAACCTAACACCAAAAACTTTGAGGTATATGGAAAAGCCTACCAGAAGTACGTGAAACTTTACGAAGATTTATGCGACTTGTTTGAGGTTGACTAATTAATGGAGTTGAAGTGAGATGAATTTGGTTGATAAAACTGCAGTTATAGTTGGTGGTGGTGGAGGAATAGGGAAACATATTGCTCTGACCTTTGCAAGTGAAGGAGCAAAAGTCGTGGTGGGAGACATAGATGGGGAATCCGCCGAAAAGGTAGCTTCAGAAATAACTTCCAAGGGTGGAAAATCACTGGCTCTTAAAGTAGATATTCGTAAGGAGGCTGATATAAGCGACATGATTAAAAAAACAGAGGAAAAGTTTGGTGCAATTGATATATTAGTCAACGTTACCAGAATAGCCTCACTGGTCAAAATGGTCGACTTGTCAGAAGAACAGTGGGACACCGTAGTTGACTATAATGCGAAGGGTTTATTCTTTCTCTGCAAAGCGGTAGCGAGGGAGATGGCTAAAAACAATAAGGGCAAGATGATAATAATCTCCTCCACAGCAGGAATATCGGGACAGGAGCAGCTATCACACTATGCGGCTTCGATGGGGGCGGTGATCGGATTCGCTCGTAGTCTCGGTTTAGAGCTTGCTGGTAGGAACATAAAAGTGAACATAATATGTCCCGGTTATCTCGAAACTCGAGAGTTAAAACTGGGAGCCCAGCTAAAAGCTGGGCCCTCAGTGGAGGAAGATACTATTGTGTTGTTCTCACCACTACACCAGATAGACTGTGAGCCCGAGGCAATTGCCAAAATGGCGGTTTTCCTAGCCTCAGAAAAGGGAGACTATTTCAGTAATGAAACCTACCGCCTGTGGGATGACGAGGTAACATTCAGTCGCAACATGACCATAATCACAAAGAAACCTCTATGAGGAGAAACGTGATAGGAGGTGTATGAAAATTAGGTTAAAAGAAAAAATAGCAATAATTACTGGTGCGGGAAGAGGAATAGGGAAAGCAATAGCACTAAGATTCGCGAAGGAAGGAGCACATGTCGTTGTAGCAGACTTAAATTTGGAAGAAGCAAAGCAAATCGCTGCCGAAATTCAGTCCCTGGGAAGAAATTCTCTGGCGGTCAAGGTTGACGTAACAAAAAAATCCGAAGTGGAACAGATGGTGAAGGAAACTGTGCAAAAATTTGGCAGGGTAGACATACTAATGAGCAATGCGGGAGTATCTTCCATGGAATTCGTTTTGGATATGCCGGAGGAGAAGTGGGACTTTAATATGGATGTTAACCTGAAGGGTATGTTCCTTTGCACTCAGGCAGTGGCGAAAAGAATGATTGAGCAGGGTGGAGGCGGTAAGATAATCTGCACCGCCTCTATGGCGGGTAAAACCGGAGCACCTATGTATGCTCATTACAATGCAAGCAAGGCAGGCGCTATAGCCTACGTGAAAAGCATAGCTCTGGAACTGGCTCCCCACAAGATAAATGTGAACGCCATTTGTCCGGGGCTGGTTGCCACAGGTATGCAGGAACGTGAGCTGAAGTGGACCGCTGAGCTCAGAGCCGATGGAAGCACGCCCGAAAGCATACTTCAGGAGTACATTTTCTTCACACCTTTGGGAAGAATAGAGCAACCAGATGATGTGGCAAAGGTCGCAGTATTCCTAGCCTCAGAGGATTCTGACTTTATGACCGGTCAAGCAATTAATGTAACTGGGGGAATTATCACCACCTGCTAAGTCTGATTGGGACCAAAAAATTAACTTTTTCTCTCTTTTTTACCGTATACGGGAAGTATATGCTTGTGTTTTGCTCACAAGTTTCCCCGGAAAGAAGCGTTTTTAAGTCCCGAAACAAGGGAGTAAACAACCACATAATTAACGAGAAACACACGTGAACAAAATTAATAGAAAAGGGTGGTGCACATGTTCTAAAAGCGCATGGTTGCCCAAAATAAGGTCATTCCAGACCACTCACCGGCTGAAATGCGCCCCACACACCTTTCACATACGGGGGC
>NZ_JBRAKS010000346.1:0-4049 GCF_052745115.1 Candidatus Jordarchaeum sp. | reverse complement strand
ATTAAAAATACCTTTGCAAATAGCAACTAATTTGGAGAAGATCCAAAAATTTTAACTTAAATTTTATTTGATATGGTTGAAGATGAAATTAGTGTATCTATTTTTTAAATACCAGTAATCGTTTTGGTTGTCAAGAAAATGTATAAGTCAAGGACTTTTTCGACATCACCTCCTTTTCAATCAAATACTGAACTGGACTCTTTAATCCAAGAGATTTATGAGGTCTCTGAGTATTAAAGAAAATTAAATACTCAGCAAGTCTCCTCTGAAATAGTGACTTATCAATGAAATTTTAATTTGTCCATGAATCCCCTGCATACCTTCCGGATTTAATCTAAAGTTCGGCACAGTCTTGGGGGAAGGCTGGTAGGAGTCACAGCCTTATTGTGGACATCATCTTATCCCCGAATAGCTTTAAAAGTATAAGTTTCTACTTAGTTACAACCTTAATTTTATAATCTCCGTCAACGTATCCTTTTACTTCTTGGCCAGATAAAAGCTTTCCTTGTTCTCCCTTGATTAAGAAACCTGTTAAAGCAACTGGTAAACAGATTAAACCAGTACCTACTCCTACTGCTGTTGCGGTTCCAACTTTTCCTTCACCAGTAGCACGTTGTGTAGCGCTCAATAATACTTCTGTACCATCAATAGCGTAAGTATAAGTAAGGCTCATAGCAATCTCACCTTTAACACCCCATCCTTTAGCTCTCTTGACTTCTGCTATCTTTCCTTCAGCTCTTTCACCCACTTTAATTACCTCGATATCATCAACTTTGACAGGCCTTATAACTCGAAGCTTGACAATGTCCCCTACGTTTGCCTTTTCACTGTCTATCGTTTCTGTTATCTCTAGCAGTACAGGAGTCCCAGCTTTCAAGACTACAATTTTTGTTTCTTGGGCATTAATTTTTATACCGATAATAAAGAGGCCTATAAAGATGAAAAACAATCCAATAGATAACTTTTTTTTCATTTCTACCACCTCCATAGTAAAAAATTAGCGGTTATTAAAGCAAAGCTAATACCGGCCAAAGCACCAGTGATTAAACGTAGCCAGGTATTACTATGATAGTTCGTTACGAATTGAGAGCCTATATCTATAACTAAAGGGAATGCTAAGAGCAAAGATATCAATAATACTTTTTTAGGATTCATAGAGTTTATGTTTTTAAATAAAAGGTAAATAGAGATGACAAGAAACGATAGATAAGTGCTAAAACATCTGGAGCATAAACCCATATTCGATCCAAATATCCAAAGACATCTTGAAGGAATTTGATGACAGAAATTCCTTAAGAAACCATACAATATTGAGGATAGGGGATTTCTTTGGAACTCTAATAGGGGACATAAAAGAGAAATGAAAACTAATGAACCAGAATGAATAATTAGAAAAATATAAATTATTTTTTTAATCATGACTTTAAACCCTTATCCATCAAGCCTCAGCGGGCAGGTTTAAAATATGGATTAATGCATTTTGTATGGCTTCCCGCAGACATTACATATTCCCTGATTATGCATGAAATTGATTATTTTCATGAGGCTATTTCGCCTAATGTTTAAAGTATAAAAGAAGCTTCTGTGGAGCAAAAATTTTAATATCATTTTAGCTCTTCTTATGCAATATCATGAAAAGTTCTCCTAAACTCTTACACGGTTTTTGCAGACTAAAATTTATCTTATGAAGTTCATAGGCTATTTTCAGATAGAGTCCCAAAGGTACACGAGGAAGTTCATCACGGGGTCTTTGCAGATCATTACACCACCATTCTACAAGATCTTTTTCACCCTTAGAAACAGCACAAGTTTCACAAGCATAAACTAAATTATGCATTCCTGGTTGAATACCAAATGATCTTGGTACTATATGTGCTAATTGACATTTAGTATATTTAGTTCCACAGAAAATACATTGATTCGGCATATTGGCAATATGTAAGAGTTCGCGTTCGTAGTCGGACATTCTAATCTCACCAGATTTTAATCGTTTATAGGTATCAATGATAAACCTATAATTCCCTCTAAATCCTGCCGAAGGAGAAATAACTAACTTGGCATAATAATAGAAAATAATATCTTCTATTCGTCGCGGTACAGATGGAGGTGGCATATTAATTTCCTCTTAGAAATTACTTTGCATCAGCAGTTAAAAAAGGCCAAAGATCGTGAATAAGGGAATCCAAATCCTTTACACCATTAACTTCTACGATCTCACCCTCCGGCTTGAGCTTTTTAAGGAGCTTTTTAAACTCATCAACGACATTCTCAGATAAGTAAACACATTTTATTCTTCTTGGGTGTGATTTGACAAGAACTTCTGCTAAGGAAGCTAGATATGTGCTTTCAGGTGGCCGAATTTGTTTTGTGAGATCAACTTCTCCTACAAATAGAGTCTTGTTATCCACCCGCTGATGCAGGTAAGAACTTAAAAGTGCAACTATAATAGGTAAGTCAAGGTCTGATGTGTATACATGTCGACCAGGGATATAGCAACTTATATCATAAGAAAGGTCAACCACATCAATATCTTTAAGCGTACCCAAAACTTTCAAAAGTTGTTTAATCTTTTTATTAGGGAGAAATGGAGCACTTAAGCCTGGACGGGAACCATATCTTGGTAAAGTAACAAAGGCCTGTGCCTCAGCGAATTCCCCACTAATACCACTATATCCTAATACTGTGCTTGCCTCCGCTGTCACATGGGGTGATTCCTTAAGACCGTGTTCATCCATTATCAAAACAAGTGGGTCAAGCGTGGCAGGGCCGAATCTATTCTTTGGAACAAAGAGAGGCCTTAAACGAAGTGCTCTTCGTATATAAATTATACAGTCAACAGTATGTTCAAGTGCTTTTGGTCCAGCGATTTCTCCACTTTTTGTAACATGATTGACAAATAAACAGGTGATCCCGTTACCTTTTGCACAATCTACAAAATCAAGAAGGCGTTTATACTTTTCCCCAACTCCTGTGGACAAGCCTCCTCCTTGGAGAGAATCTACTGCTATAATCTCGCAACCGTGGTATTCGCTCTGCGCTGGTAAAATTCTATGATTTAAAAACCAAGGCAACATCGACAGATTATCTATAGTATCGATATATAGATTCTCATTAATTGATGCCCGAATCTCCTTAGTTGTTAAGCTGTATATTCTCTCTACAACCCGCTTTACATCGCTCAAGCTCTGCTCAGTAGGAATGTATAAAACCTTTGCCCCTTGAATGCTTATATCTCCTAATATCTGAATAGATAAAGTTGTCTTACCAATCCCTGGCTCACCTGCTAAAAGATATATTCCTCCCTTTATAAACTCTGACCCGATAGCTTTTTTGAGCCAGGGCAAATGAGGAATATCCAGTCCCTTCTTGCCTTTGTCTTCTATATCCCCTATCTTAGGCATGACCATACCTCTTTTTTAAGCAATCTTATTGCTGTTGTCTGCATAGGCACGAAGATTTTATGCTGTGTTATATGAAGTGGCGGTATAAAGACAACAAATATCATAATAACGTTGAATAAATTATTAAGGGGAATACTGCAATCAACAGTTAAAAAATCCTTATCCTTTAATATCTATTCCTATCAAACTTATACGCAGATAAAGGAAAAATGTCAATAAAATTTTTTGAGACCTCTGAAAAAGTAAACAATTTAATTGATGATCTTCTTATGAGGACTTAAAGGAACTAAATTAGGAGAGGGAGAATATTATTTTCTATGCTGATCTTCTCTTCTTTTATATCTTTTCTCTCTATCTCTTCATCTCCTTTCTTCTTTACCTCATCCTATCTCTAAAATTTCTACCTTCTGTTCCCTCATCCAAAGAAGCTTAACCATCCTTTTGACGTTCATTACCAAAAAGGTCATCAAAGCCTGAATGGCCACTTTTGCTCTCCCCCAATAACGTGCTCGACCCAAACCATGCCACCTCTTTGCCCCTCCAAATCGTCGCTCAATCAAGGAGCGCTTCTTTAGGGCCTCCTTCCTCTCTGAATTCTCATCCAGAAGTTTAAGCCGGGAGTTATAATAATATTGTGTCTAAGGGTAG
>NZ_JBRAKS010000345.1:0-4049 GCF_052745115.1 Candidatus Jordarchaeum sp. | reverse complement strand
AGGCTACAAATTCAACATATCAATAGATAAATACTTTGCTGAATGACTACGGGCTCTATTTTTCCTCTTAGCCGGTAATCTGCTTCTAGGGGGGTGGTGGGAATTTCTAATTGTTCGTTAAATTTAAATGCTTCAAAAACGACTTCTGACATGTGGGGTTCACCACCGTTGGGATGGTTTCGAGTACAATTATTCTTTTCGAACTATCCCAACAACCCACATACTTAAGGCGCCTTCTCGAGTTATTTATCGATAAAGTTTAAAAACTCTATCGTATATTAGTTTGATATTAAATGTAGAAATATAGACATTTATAAAAAAATATATTTACAAATGTAAAGGAATATTCGAAATTTAATTGATATAAATCTGTTATTTCGATACAAATATAAATAATAAATGTATTCACACATGATAATTCACAATATTTTAACAAAAGAAAAACCAATATGCTAAAATTCCAAGGTGTAGTAAATGCATGAGGTACACATCTGTGATACAACCTTAAGAGACGGCAGGCAGATGCCTGGAGTGTACTTTACACTCTATGAATGTGTAGAAATAGCTAGCAAATTAGATGAAATAGGAATAGATCAAATAGAAGTCTTCTGCCCTGGATACGTGCTAAAAGACTACTTCCTAATACGAGAACTAAACAAGATAGGTTTAGACGACAAGCTACTAGTCTGGCACAGAGGCCTAAAAGTCGACTTGGAGAAATCCATCAACACCAAACTAAAATTCGGCGCCGTTGCCCTATCAATTGCAACCGAGAAACATCACCGCGAACAGAAACTACAGATGAGCAAGGAACAAATAATAGAAAATATGTGCGAAGCTGTATCTTTCGCAAAGGATCATGGGCTTTACGTATCCGTGAACGCTGAAAAAAGCGTAGGCACGGAACCCCAGTATCTCATAGATTTCGCGAACGCAGTAACAGAAGCAGGAGCAAACAGAATAAGATACTGTGACACTCTGGGAGAGCTCATACCCCATGAAACATACGATATTATTTCAAAGCTGGCTAAGAAAATAAAAGTGGATATTGAATTCCATGGACACGATGATATGGGTATGGGCGTAGGAAACACTCTTGAAGCTTTTAGAGCGGGAGCAAAGTGGCTGGACACTAGTGTCTGCAGACTAGGAGAACGCGGAGGTTTTACCTCTCTTGAACAACTTCTTTACAACCTGTATAAACATTACAATGTTCAAAAATATGATGTGAGTAAAATAGCTGAACTAGCAGCCTTCGTACAAAATGTATCAGGGATGGATCCTCCACCAAATACGCCCATCACGGGACTAAATATTTACCGCCATGAGTCAGGAATTCACGCTCACGGAGTACTTAGGGACGTTAATCTTTACGAGAAGGTGAGAGCTGCAGAAGTGGGAATAAAAGAAGGCTCAATGAGAGACAAAATTGTTATTGGAGAAACCACGGGACGAGAGAGCATAGTCTACATACTCAAAGAGTTTGGAATAGAAATCGATAAAACCAATCCCATTATCGGAAAAATCTTAAACAAGATACAGGAACAATACCTTTTCGGAAGAAAAACCAGTGTTACCCATGAAGAATTAGTGGAATTGTACCAAATCTTTTCCACAAAAAACAAAATCAAACCAGTAACCACCATCGCAGAATTCTGAAAAGTCATCACTGAACACTTTTTTCAATTTTGTTTTCATCTCCTATTTGTTCACCTCCATGTTTTTAGTGTACCCTCTCTTTTTTTAGAAACAGTTTAAAATCCTACTTTGCTCAGTAATTCTTAAAGGAGGAAAAAAGGGTGCAAAAAACCGGGGTTACGGAGCTCTCTCTTCACGGAGGAAAGGCACCTAGATGGTTATTCAACCGTATGGTAAAGCTAGCAGACGTTATCACAGCTATAATTGTAGAGGAATATGGACCGAAAGAAGTAATTCAGAGACTTTCAGATCCCTACTTTTTTCAAGCCCTATCCTGTGTACTGGGATTTGACTGGCACAGCTCCGGAACCACTACTGTAACCTGCTCCGCCCTGAAACTGGCCCTGAAACGTCAGGAACACAGAATAGCAGTAGCGGGGGGCAAAGGATTAACCTCAAGAAAAGTTCTCACTGAAATACCTCAAATAGGAGAGTTCTTCGATATCTCAGATCAAAAAATAGACTCTTTAAAATATGCTAGCCGCATGTCTGCAAAAGTGGATAACACCGCCATACAGGCCGGCTACCAGCTCTACCACCACTGCATCTTCATCACCGATAGTGGCGAATGGAGCGTGGTACAGCAGGGGATGAATCCCGAATTCCGAAAAGCCCGGAGATACCACTGGCTCTCAGGAACCTTTAAAACCTTCGTAGAAGAACCCCACACCGCAATAGTGGGAGAAACCATCCACAAAAAGGTACTGGATATGACCTCCAAACAGAGCGAAGAATGCCGAAAAATCTCAACCGACCTAGTAAAAGACAACCCCCAACACCTAAAATCAATACTCTCAGAAAAACCATTAAATCAGGAAACCCTATTAAAATGGCTCCCCCAACCCGAAACCCCACCACCACAACACCTCAACCTTTTAAAAACCGTAAACTGGAACGCACTGATGAAAGCCTATCAAGCACAACCCAAAAACTACGAAGAACTAATATTCCTCAGAGGAATAGGCTCCTCCACCGTAAAAGCACTAGCAATGATTTCTGGACTAATATACGGAAAACCGCCCAGCTGGAAGGACCCCATAAAGTACTCCTTCACCTTCGGAGGAAAAGACGGAGTACCCTACCCGGTAAACCAAAAATCAATGGACGAAGCCACCAACTTCCTAAAAAAAGTAGTAGAAGAAACAAAAATCGAAACAAAGGAAAAAACACAAGCCCTCAAAAGACTAATAAAATATAATCCTTTCACCGAGTAACAATACTGTCAAAATAATTGATATAAAACAAAAAGTAGAATCCCCCACCTGATTGGAATTAAGAACCATCTAAGAATTAGCCCAGTTATTTATTCTCGCTTCAAAAAAGGCGAAGAGGAAGACTAAGAAAGAATGCCACAAACAGCGAGCCAAGGAAGAGAAGAATCAAGAAAATGGCTAATATTTTTCTCCGCAAACTCGATCCCTCCAAATTTAACACTAATGCTAAATTATCACTTATCTTAATCAACTCTCCCCCTTTTTATTTCTTTATGATATTCTATGGGTAGGTGAATTCAAAGTTAAAAAATTATATAAAAACTCTAAATGTATACTGTTAATTAAGATCACTCACCTTAACTGAAGAAGATATTAACCGACTTTTTAGATTAAATTAAAGATTTATAAACTCATGGCTTTGGGACAAAATTAGCAGCATTTCTTTCTCAGGGCTTGCTCTACTGGATCGGAACGATTTTCTGCGTATATCTAGGTGTTGTACTCTTTTAAAATAGCCTCTCCTCCATTTCCTCCGTTAAAAAAGAACATACTTAAGTTCTAAGTGAGACACCCTTCCAGAAGCTCATTTTCCACGGGGCCCCCGCCTCCGGGCGATAGATTCGCAAAATCTGCCTTTTTTTGAGACTTTTTCCTGTGTGCTTCAAGCCTGTTTCCCGGTCTTTTTTCGCTCCAACGTGTTTAAACCTTAAAAATTAATGAGAAACAACGATAAAACCATAAATTATTAGGCTAATAACTGAAGAAAAACGCAACAAAGATTCTGCAAATCTATAGCCCGGGGGATACGTCCTTTAACCGGAGACCTCTGGCAGAACCAGCCGAAGGGCGATAAGCCTACCAGCCACCACAGTTCCAAAAATTCAGGTGAAGCATAAACCCATCGACTAAAATCCGTAGAGACCCTGGCTGAAAGAACAAGCAGGAGGAGGCCCCACCAGCTCAAAAAAATGGAGCGGCTTGAGGGGGACAAGTTCAATCACACCCCCATGAGGAGGGAGGAAGAGGGCTAAAAGGGAAAATGCGCCTAAACCCACATATAGGGGAAGTAGCGGTGGCAGTCCCCTGGGGAATGTGCTCCCTGTACTTTTAAAGGGATATTTCATCCAGATTAGCTTC
>NZ_JBRAKS010000344.1:0-4056 GCF_052745115.1 Candidatus Jordarchaeum sp. | reverse complement strand
GCGCAAAAAATGATACAACCCTTGCAAAACCGTTCTCCAGCTACGGAGATTGAAAGTTTTTTATTTCGAGTATAGGTCTTATCATGATGAAGAATTGGGGACGGATCCTTGCAATGATATTCGGAATAATATCCATGATCATGGGCATAGGCATAATCCTGATTCCAATTATTCCCACATTCGGTTTTTTGATTGGCTTACTACTCCTAGCATTAGGAATAGGTATAGTTATTTATCTGGCGGGCGACGTGAAATACGAATTTCAGTGAAGTAATCTTCCCACTACATTTTTTTTATAATTTTTATTTCTTGGATTCCGCTCTCAAAATTAGGGGTGCCATTCTGTTAGTAACTAGTTTTTTCTCATCCCTCACGTTCTGAAGCCGTCTAGTTCTGGCTATTCGCCTGATTATTAGTGTTATTTTTTTAATTCCGGCGATTTTTGGATTAGATCTATTCGAATATGTTAATGGCGAGCTAAAGAAGAATCCTGAAAAAATAGGTGGATGAATTTTCAGAGTTCAAATGGGCGTTTACGAATCTGTTTTCCACAACCATAACAGAAGAAATCAAAGGCTCCTACTCTTGTCCCACAGTACGGACAATAATTAAGAGGAATTGCTGAAAGCTGCTCCAGTTCCACCGGAATCTTGGGTTTCGTAAATCTAAATATTGCCCAAACAATAGCGACTGTTGAAACAATTACCAATCCTACTATTCCAACGCCTATATAAGTTATATTACGCAAACTGTTTGCCGAGTTAATATTATTATTAAGAATCAAGAACCAGAAAAGAGTTAATACAGACCAGTCAGTAAAAGAAGCATCATACAAATCCAAGGGAATAAAGAATAACACACTACCGCTCCCGTTAACAAAAGTTAGATTTCCAGAGAAATCATTTACTGATCCTCCCAAAGGAACCTTGAAACTGACCGTAACAAATTCCTGTGAATCGTTAAGATTGAAAACTTCTGAGGTTATGGTGGTGAAGGCGGTGGCATTTCCACTCACATTGAAATAAGCGTTTACTATTGGAGTTCTGGTAACGTTACCCACAACCATAGTCAATTTAAGAGGTTCAGGAGTCAGATCCCAGAGGTGCATAGGATAAGCAATAGCCCTTATCGGAGTTATAATAACTGGAGGAGTATCATTAGATTCAGTTATGTAATAATCCCTTAGATAATTGTATGTTCTAGAAATGGTTATCAGTCCCGCTCCTTGGGCAAATGGATTTAACCCCAAGTCTTCAGCATTCATCATCAGTGCCGCTTTAACGGTATTCGGGGTAAGCCAAGGCATTCCATTAGTACCATTATCAAGCAGTAATGCTATAGCACCAGAAACCACAGGTGTAGAAGCACTGGTGCCACTAAAATATTCAATTGAAGAATGCCCATCATTTGAAAGTGTAGTAAGTTTCTCTCCGGGAGCAACTATGTCGGGTTTGGCTCCATCATCATCTGTTGGTCCACGACTGGAAAAAGAGGACACGCTGCTATAATTAGAGCCACCAGTTGAGCCCACTGTGATAATGTAAGAAGCTAGTCCCGGGGAGTCTATGGTTCCGTAATTGGGGCCCTCATTTCCTGCAGCTGCCACTACGATGACGTCATTATCCACCCAGGCACTATTTACCGCCTCGCACATATCATCATTGGATCTACCTGAGGAATCGCCTAAAGACATTGAGATAATGTCGGCCTTAGGATGAGGATGCGTTTCATTACCTGTGCTTAAAGCTTCGTTTATTGCTTGTAATAGCCAGTCTATTTGACCTGATCCATCTCTATTTAGTACCTTTAAATTCAGGAATTCTACTGCTGGTGCAACACCTTTCGCTTGGCTACCTGATGCCCCGATTATCCCCGCTACAGCAGTTCCATGCCCATTTAAATCTGTATAGTTTTCACCAGGTACAAAACTCTCATTATAAACTATCCGGCTTCCATCTAGATAAATGTGTGGGTTAATCCCCGAGTCTATAACTGCGACCACCACTCCGGAACCGTTTAAGCCATATGTATCCTGCAGTATAGTCGCTCCAATTATGCCATTGACATTTATGTCTGTAGGGTGGATTTCGTTTAATGCTATCTGGTTGTCGGTTACTCTTATCTCTTCATTGTAGGTTATTGACCGTACATAGTGTTGCTGGGCGATGGTTTCAGCCATCATTATCGGTGCCCTAATACAAAAGCCGTTAAGTATGGTATAATTTGAAACCACTTCGAATTTTCCCAAGTTTTGGAGCAGGCTTATTCCTTGAGTGTAGTTGACTGTTTTTTCAAAGAGGATAATCATCTCATACTCTGTAAAGGGTTCTGAGGTCTGAAATAATTGTTGGAGGTGGGTTCCCATTTTTGAGTTTTCAATGTTTGTGATTACTGGTTGGGTTGGGAAATTTACTGAGTTTTGAATTATTGGTTGCTGGCTGGAGGCAAAGAATATGGATACTGCAAGGATTAGAGTGATTGATACGAGTAGAATGAGATTTTTTGTTTTTCTGGAAATTTTCAAGGAAATACTGCCTCTCATTCACATCATACCTGTAACATACACTATTTTAGTTTATAAATTATTTACCTAGCGGGCATTACCTATAGTATTTTCTAAAATCCTAATTAATAAAACTCAATATGCCTCAAACAGAAATATTATATAGTTAAATCATGCCTTTAGCTTTATAAAAAATCTTTCCTTAAATGCCAAATTATTTTTTATACTTTGGAATAGGAGGCTAATTGGATGGATGTTTATAGACCGAGGAGTGTTATTGCGTTAGTGGTTATTCTAATAATTGTTGCAGTTCTTTCAATTGTTGGAAGTATGCTGATTTTGACGTTGGTTCTTCCAGCATTATCTGATGGCCTATACTTTGCAACACTTCGCTTAACATTGTTTTATAATCTTCCCCTTGACCTCCTTAGTAAAGCTGACTTATGGCTGACGTTGTCTAAGGCTAACCAACTTATAGTTGCTTATAGTTCAGTGGCTTGGATTGCTCTTATTTTCGGAGTCTTGAATATTCTCACTGTTATAGGTTTAATTTACATGAAGATTTGGGGCCGATACCTGGGGATTATCCTTGGAACAATGGCTATAATCATGAGCCTAGCATTTTTTGTGATCAAACTTTTCAATTCTCACAGTTCTATTTGCTATGATTTTCCTAGTATTTGGAATAGTGTTGATTGTATACTTATCTGGCGATGTAAAATATGAGTTTCAATGAAGCTGTGCTCTCCTATCATCTTTTTCTTAAATTTTAATCTGTTTTAAATACTGTATTCTTTCATTTATGGTCAGTGCTGGAAATTCGAATTTTCCATACCTTGTGATATGTGACAGGCTCTCCACCTTTCCCTCAACCAGTTTTGTTAGTGCGCCTATTGCTGGGTCCTTCTTTCCCATCCAGATTACTGCGTACTTGTCAGCGTTCAGTTCCTGATTTCTTCTAACCTGTTCCTCAACTCCCGGGTATCCAAAGGTTTTTAATACGGCTTTGACTCCTCCCAAAATATCTTCAACCGCATACAGTTCGAGATTTGTCCATTTTGAGAAAAGATGGCTGAATCCAGACTTTCCCCACTCAAACAAGAAGTTGGCTGCGGAATCATTATATAGAATGTGGCAGATTTCGTGAAGGACAATATATTGAAGCTCTTCGGAGTTCAACTTTCCATACAGTTGGTCAGAAATATAGATGACGCCTAGTGGTATATTACAAATATAGATGCCCCTAGAAAATGCGGGTGGATCGTTCGACTCGGCGGGGAATCTTTTTCCCGAAACCAATTTCCATTGACAATTTGTCTTTTCAAGATGGTCGTCAATAATATTCTGAATAACCGGTTCATGAACAGAAGAGCCTTCTATTCTTTCCAACTGCTCAGACATGCAAAACACTACCCACTATTGATAAAATCGTTCTCTAAACATCAACAATTTTAACGGGAAATATAAGTTAATCGCACAAAAATAAAAATTAAAAAAATTGGGCGTAAAAAGTCTTTTGTGCAATTTTAACCGAAAGGTTGGAGTATTGCTTC
>NZ_JBRAKS010000343.1:0-4081 GCF_052745115.1 Candidatus Jordarchaeum sp. | reverse complement strand
AAATTCATCATATTATATAAATAAAGTGAAAAAATAAAAATTATACAACACAGCATCTCCAGCCACTTCTCTTCTCTTACTCAAATAATTGTGAATACTACCTTTGGAAGGCTCGCTCTTAGAGTGAATGGAGTACATTTATAAGATTGATTGGGTGAATACGTCGCTTAGCACATTGATTAGAGGTAAATCTGTATGTTTGAGAGGTTGCCGGACAAAAAGCAGGTGGTAGAATACGATGATGCGGGTGTGATTCCCGTTTACTATTATCCCGACACAGATTACCTTTTTCAAATGATGGGAGTAAGAACCATTGAAATGGCTCTCCTAGAAAAAAAGGATTTGGCACTGGATGTGGGGTGCGGAATAGGCAAAGAAGCGGCTATGATGGCCGAAAGAGGAGCAAGAGTCATAGGTCTCGATCCCTCTAAGATAATGGTTAAAAAGGCAAGAGACTGGGTGAATTCCAACAATCAGGAAGTAAGCATAGTCAGAGGGGCGGCTGAATATTTACCCTTCAGAGAAAACGCGTTCGACGCCGTGACCTGTAAAGGAGCCATGGACCACTTTGCAAGCCCCCGAGCAACACTAAAAGACTTTTCAAGAGTTCTAAAACCAGATGGAAGAGCAGTGGTTTCTCTGGCAAATTTTGAGAGTTTAGGCTTCAAAATGGCGAGAAGAATACACGCTATGAGAAGAAAATTTAAGCTTGTGGGTGACGGGCCAACTCCCTGGGATGTCCCAAAAGACCACACAGTGAGGTTTGATTACCTCGTTTTAAAAGCGTATATGAATGGCGTTCTGAAAAGAAGTGGAATGATAGGACACTCCATGTTTTGGAACTTGCACCAGTGGGGAAGAATCCTAAATTCTCTTCCTAAGAGGGTCTCTTGGACCATAATGCAATTCTTGGACGAAATCGCAAAACTGTTCCCAATGTTAGGAGACATAATAATCGCTCGTGGAACACCCATAAAAAAGGGCGACCGGAAAAAGGAATGAGTCTGAAAGAAGGATCAAGAAAAGCAAAGCTTTATGTCAAAATAATTTTTCCAAAATTTAAACTATTTAAAGATGTTAATATTACATTTATATTAAATTTGCAAGAAAACAAGGAAACATCTTTAATAGTTAAGTCATAAAAGAATAAAACGATTGTTTAAAAGTTGCCTTAGGAAAGCTACTAGCTTAAAGCCATTGGTGGAAAAGAGTTTAAATGATGTGGAGAAGATTGATTTGCCGTTCAAGATTGGTTTGGCGCAAAAGCGTAAGCAGTTAATAGCGGAAGAATTGAAGAGTTATCCCGAAAATTATTGAGTTGGATGTTGAAAAAATCATTTTTTGGTTCTTCAGTTTCAAATACCGTTCACAAGTCAAGTGATCTGGATATTCTTATTATAAAGAAAACGAGTAAAAAATTTCTTGATAGACTAGAAGAATTCTACCAGCATTTAAAACCAAGCTTAGCAATGGACATACTCGTGTACACACCAGAAGAATTTGAGGACATGAAACAGAGCAATCAATTTATAAAATCCGCTCTGAAAAACGGAGAGGTTATATATGAAAAATAAAACCTCAGAGGCAAAAAGGTGGCTTTCACAAGCACTTCAAGATTTGGACGACGCCAAATTCAACCTTTCAGGTAAAAGATATAATGTAGCCTGTTTTCTCGCCCAGCAATCCGTAGAAAAAGCTCTGAAAGCGTATCTTTTTATGAAGGGCGCTGAAGAAGTGTGGGGATATTCCACTGCAGAACTATGTAAAGATGCGAAAAATTTCGACCCAGAATTTAGCATAATAGAATCAAACGCCAGTTCGCTTGACAAATACTACATTCCCACCAGATATCCCAACGTATTACCCGGAGGCATCCCCTCTCAGGCGTTTGACGAAGAGGATGCAAAGAGAGCGATCTCTCTAGCAGAAAAAGTAATAGGGTTCATAAAATCTAAATGGATAGACAAGTCCTCAAAAGCCCCAATCTAAAAGTGAACCTTTAGCCAAACTCGACCTCAACTCCATAAACCGTTGCTCGAAACTTACCCATCTAGGACACTTCCAGACGATAGATTCGCAGAATCTGCCTTTTTTGAGGCTTTTTTCTTGTGTTTCTCAAAAAACTGTTTTCTGCCTTTTTTTAGCCGTATACGGGAAGTATACGCTTGTTTTGCTCACAATTTTCCCCGGAAAGAAGCGTTTTTTAAGCCCGAAACAAAGGAGTAAACAACCACATAATTAACGAGAAACACGTGAACAAAATTAGTAGAAAGGGTGGTGCACATGTTCTAAAAGCACATGGTTGCCCAAAATAAGGTCGTTCCAGACCACTCACCGGCTGAAATGCGCCCCACACACCTTTCACATACGGGGGCAAAATAAAATGATACAACCTTTGCAAAAACCGTCCTCCAGCTACGGAGATTGAAAGTTTTTTACTCTAACATTGTTAAAACATTAAAGATTAATAAAAATTCTAAACCACGGCGAGGTCACTGCTTTGGATGGGCGTTGATTTTAGAACGCAAGGTTGTAGTTTTTGGTTTTCAGGAAATTGGTGAATTCTCTAAACTCTTCTCTTTCCGCCAGCTCGTAGAAAACAGTTATAATCCCGCTTTTCTCAAACCCTTTATCTGGAGTGTATATTTCTGTTAGGTTCAAACGCTTCATCACCGTAGCGCTTATGAGGTCGGATAAGCCTAGAGGAAGCTTACCGTATATATTGCAAGCGTTCTCCTGGTCTTCTAGGGTTGGCGCGATTATGTCAAGGGAGTAAAGGGCCCTGATGGCTTTAATGAAAGTGGGAAGTGCGCCAGCCCTGTAGTGGGAGAGCCAGATTAACACCTCATCTTTGACAAGCGTTGTTGTGGCGGCTGGCTCCATGTTTTCAATCCTGTAGAGAATGTATCCGCTGATTGCTGCTTCCAAGGACAATCCTTTCTTAGAGGCAGACATCCACTTTATGAAGACCGGCGCATCAACGAACCTCACTCAACCACCTAACTTATTCTTGAGTTCGTTAAGAAAGAGTTCGTCACCACCGGCATCTGAGGGGGCCTCCTCGGCTATACTGGCAAGCATCATAAGTGGACTCTCCTTCGTAAAAGAGATAATCAGCCTTCCACCCTTAACTTCCAAGTCCAGTTCGTCGCCAATCTTAACGTTAAATCTTGACCTGACCTCTTGTGGAATGGATACCCTGTAGCCGCTTAACACCTTAACTCTGTATTTATAAAAAGACATTATACATCACCAAAATACAATAAAATAATACAATTAAAAAACATTTCTACAGACGCTGTAAAGTGATGCCCATATGTTCAAACAAAGATCCTATTGTATAGTTTTTTGTTCTTTTCCCTGATTTCCTTCAGTAGACCTTAGGCATAATTATTTTTCATTCAGAAATGGTGCGAAAAAGTTTAAAATCTAACAGAAATCCTACCGAAAAATGCAAAAAATTTGATAAAAGACGATTGAAAACGGAAAAAATCTGGAAGTATTAATTACGCCTAAGGCCTAGTGCTTTTTTCGGTTTTCTGTTTACTTCCCTTTGGAACCGGTCGCCAAACATCCTCTCCTCCCGCTCCCTCAGTATGGCAACGTAGACCTCAAGCTCAACACTAGCTAAAGCCTCTCTCAGAGTTACATCCAACCTCAGCTCCTCCAGATACCCCTCGAAGAAGTTGAAAACGTAAACAGCATCTGGGACGTGGAAAAGAATCCAATCATCCATAACATTACACCCGGTAACCCTGCGCCACAGACTCCGAAGCCTCTCAATGAGGTTCTCCAAGTCATTGTTTGTCCTCGGTATCCTCTCATCGTCATAGCAGTGGAAGAGCCCCTCCACGCGGATTCCACCTGCTCCACCACCTTCCTATACCGCGCATCACTCTCACCCTTCCTCCTAAAAAGATCCATACACTCCCCAACCCGGGCTACAAATATATTTGTTCGGATAAAACTTATAATGCGTGCTGAGGTTGATACGGGTTAAAATGAGGTAACACAAATGATTCCCGATTCTTTGTCCTCTTGCGAAACGGGAAGTCTAGTAACACCTTACCAAGATACTGAA
>NZ_JBRAKS010000342.1:0-4105 GCF_052745115.1 Candidatus Jordarchaeum sp. | reverse complement strand
TTTTTTAAAATTTTGTGAGGACATCTTGAGAAACATACACAAGTGCAACTCTCTACATCGAGAAGGACTTAAAGTTGCAAAGAACTTCGCAAAATCCGCGAAAAATGGGATAAAAAATACTCAAGTTTTTAAAATAGAAGAGTTGAGGAATTTTTTAGCCCTGAATGATTTTTCTCATGGTTTCTTTTTCGATGTCTTCTATAAGCGGAATTCCGGTTATTTTGCTCGCTCTTTCGGATAGTGCTGCTAAGTCCCTTCTATTTATTAGGTTGAGTTTCCATTTTCTTACTCCGGCCATTAGCTGTTTTAATCCGGTTCCAATTTTATCAAAATAGTAGCTGTAGAGTCCAATTGCTCCTGGAGGTATTAAATCGTAGTCATTACCGTATCTTTCACGGAGTTCTGTGCTGCATACAAAGAACTTGTTGGGTTCGCCACCATAATTGCCTACGAACTCTAGTGGTAACGAGTTTTGTTCTGCTAGTTCTGAGAAGTAGGAGGCTTTCATAACCGCGGTGATCGGTGCTCTTGCCATTGCTATACTTTTCACGTAGGGTTCGCTGTTAAAATTGCTAAGGGCTATGGATTTGAATATCTGCGTCTCGCTGGTGAATCCGCCAGCCATGGCAATGTCTGGTATGTACATTTTATTTTCTTTCATCATCTTTATGCATTCTAAAATCTGTGTTTCCAGAAAAACTGTAGGTGTGGCGCACTCCTGCATCATGGGAACGGGACTCATACCAGTTCCGCCGCCTGCTCCATCAAAGGTAACTAGGTCGATCTCGGACTCGGAAGCACATTTCAACGTAAAAGCAACCACTGCGGGCTTATATGCTCCAGTTTTCAGAAACACCCGTTTAGCACCCTGTTCTCGGAGCCAGTCCACGTCCTCTAGAAAGCTTTTGTACTCTGGCATTCCCACCCTGCTGTGACGCTCAAAGGATTTTAGAGTTCCACTCTTAAAGGCTTCTTGAACGTTTGGGTCATCAGGATCGGGAATAACAATGTAGCCCCGATTCTTTAACATCCGGGCTTGGTCAATATCCGTTAATCGGACCTCGCCGCCAATAGCTTTTGCGCCTTGTCCCCACTTTCTCTCTATTATATTAACTTCCAGCTTTGATAGTGCGTATGCGTCTACACCTAATCGCTGGTCTTCGACGTTGGTTTGTACCACGATGTCTCCGTATTCTCCGTCCCAAAACTCTCGGTAAGCTTCTACTCTACTATTCATGTCTGGAGAATTGGTGACCACTCCATTGGTGAACTCTGAATCAGGATCCATTCCGCAAACGTTTTCGCCAATTACCTGCATGGTACCAGATATCGCGGCACCGACCGCCAAGCCCCTCCAATTGTGCTTAGCAACCTGAGTTGAACCTAACCCTGCGGTGAATACCGGGATTTTGAGCTTTACGCCTCCTACAGAGGTTTCGATGTCTGCTGCGGGAAAGATTGCCTTATCGGGGTCTGCTTCTATGCCTTCGGCTCCTATCACATCAACCATGATTTGAAAATCAGACCAGTCAACAATATAGTACTTGTTTGAGGCCGCGGTGCTCATTCCGTATTGCTCTGGCAGTGGGTAGAGTACTTCTCTTCCTCTAAAAGCAGCCTTCCCGATCTCACATAGAGTTCTACATTCATAGATACAAATGCTACACATTCCGCTAGTTGGAGACACATCCTTAACTCTGGTTTTGGCTCCAATAATGGACTTACTATTTAAGTTACTTTCCGGCATATTTGATACCTCTAGATTTATTTTCAAAGCAAATTATTTGTTTGACACATCATTACAGAACAAGGTGTTTCATGGCAAAGGATTCATTATTAATAGTTTTTATTGGTAGGCAGGTTATTCAAGTATAGCTTTTTGGAGTATAGATTTCTGGATTATAATTAAATTTTTTCAGTGAGTTATTCGCCGATTTCACTAACCTTTTTTCTGTATTTGGCTTCTACTTCTCTAATTGCTTCAATATTACTTTCAATAATAATTTCTTATCATGTTTATTAATTATTTTTCCTAAAATATAAGTCTATGACAATTTAAATTTATCGCATATTTCTTGCGTCCTAAATCAAAATATTTAATAAACCTTAGGCGTAATTAATACTTCCGGATTTTTTTTCCGTTTTCAAGCGTCTTTTATCACAGTTTTTGCATTTTTCGGTAGGATTTCTGAAGGATTTTAAACTTTTTCGCACCATTTCTGAATAAAAAATAATTACGCCAAAGGTCTAATGTATAAGTAAATTTCATAATAATCAATAACAGTTTGAAAAAGCCGCTAAAATGACTTGTAGCTAATATTTGAATTTTTAAACTACAAAAGAATTGTCATACCTTTTTTGAAAAATTTTTTATGGTTTTTCCTTTTCTAAGATTACCTTTAGGATATCTAATATTTGGAGGCCCCCTACTATCTTTCCTCTTTTGTCCACAACTGGAACACCTGTTAATTCTAGTTTGATCATTTTGTCAAGAGCGTCAGTGACGCTGTCGTCTAGCTCTACTGCAGCGTCCTTGGTTTCTTTACGCACCAGCCCTCCCGCTGTTTTTGAAAGTGATACTCGAATTGCTTCTGATAGATCATGTATATCCTTTACAGGAAGCACTCCGGTCATAAGTTTCGCCCAAGATATAAGATCGCTCAGAGGAATTACCCCTAGGAGCTTATTGTTTTCATCGACTACGAACATTCCACGGAGTTTGGGTGTTTCCACAAAAATCTTGATGATATCCTCTATTGGTGTGCCCTTATCAACTATCTCATTATATCTTTCCGAACTGTAAACATCCTTCACTTTAAGAGATATCATAATATTCCCATCCAAAAATAGTTATTTTATTGGGAATATAAAGATGTTGAATTAGACATTATTAATCAACACATATATTTTCAAACGGTTTTAACACATGCTTCTTTTCGTAACGTTATTTAAACTTACTGTTTATAATTAACTAGTGTTAAAAATGTGGGAAAACCAGTATTATGCAGTTCTAGTGAAATGTGCAATAAATATATGAAACTTTTATTAAAATATGAATAAAGAACATTTTTTGGAGAGTATTGTTTTGAAAACCTTTATTATTGCCGTGGGAGACGAACTACTTTCTGGCCGGACGCTTGATTATAATAGTTATTGGATTTCTAAGAGGCTTACCGGTCTCGGATTCGAGGTTTCGGGTATAAGTGTAGTACCTGACAGTTTGAAAGAAATTGAGGAGATTGTCCTTAGATATTTGGAGAAAGAAGCACAACTTATTGTTATTACGGGCGGACTGGGGCCCACTCCGGGGGACATTACCCTAGAGGCACTTTCAAAGGCTCTGAGAAGAAGGATGAGTGTTGAGCCTAGGGCTCTAGAGATGGTTAAGGATAAGTACCGCCAACTCTTTGAAGCAGGTCATGTTTCTAATCCGGATATAACCGAGGATAGAAAGAAGATGGCTATCCTACCAGCGGATAGTGTTCCTATTTTTAATGCGGTGGGTGTGGCTCCAGGAGTTTTTTTAACACAGGGCTCCACGAGGATTCTCGTCCTGCCAGGGGTTCCCTCAGAGATGATGTACATTCTGGAAATGGCAATCCCCCTAATATCTGAAAAAATTGGTGGTGTTATTAGAATAGCAGAGTTGGTGGTGGATGTTGGTGACGAATCAGCGCTTGCCCCCATTTTTAGAGAAGTTATGCAAAAGTTCCCGCAGGTTTCGGTAAAGTCATATCCTGCGGGGTTTGGAGATCAGGTTAGAATGAGAATTATAGCTTCCACAAAAACTAATAGTGTTAAAGATGGAGATTATATTTTAAGCAAAGCTTTAGAACTGGTAAAAAGCCTTATCAAAAATAGTATTTAGTTTGGGGGTTAAATCTTGTTTAGAAAAATGTTATATCCTTTGTTTAGAGGAGCCGGATTCACACAGGAAGAGATGCAACGACCAGTCATTGCGGTAGCAAATTCATGGACAGATGTTGTAGTGGGACATGTACATTTAAACAGGGTATCTGAGGCGGTCAAAGCAGGAATAAGGGCAGGAGGGGGAACCGTTGTCCGAAACTTACCCATTTAGGACACCGCCTAAATGGTGTTCGGT
>NZ_JBRAKS010000341.1:0-4107 GCF_052745115.1 Candidatus Jordarchaeum sp. | reverse complement strand
AAATAAATATTGATTTCTTATTTTTTTAAATAAGACTGCGTAAGCTTATTCTTATGGATTATTTTGAAGAGCAAGTCGTATGAGATTTTCGGATGATAGTTCTCCTTTTGTGATTTGGGCAATAGAGCTTTCTTTACCTAGTAGCTTCTCTCGAATAGCGGTTACCGATAGTCCCTTTTTTCTTAGATTTTTTGCTTTCTGAGTCAGATCTTCCAGATAATCTATGCATATTTGTAGAGCCTTGCGGCCATCCTCAATTATTCTGCCTGTTGAGCTGAGTAAGACAAGTCTGTCAGTCTTGAGTGCTACGAGTTTTTTCATTGAATTTATGGTTTCTAAGATGTTCGCTTTTGGGTGGGTAACCTTTGGCTTTTCTCCGTAGAAGAGATCTCCCGAGAAGCACCAACCTTTACTGGGTTCCACTAACGCTACGTGTCCTTCCGAGTGTCCTGGAGTTTCTATCATATCGAAGCGGTAATTTTTTGTGTGTATTTTTTCGGGTATAGGTGATACATTTGTGGGTTCTGGAATGCCCCAGACCCATTCTCGGTAAGGGGGTAAACTGAGTGGTTGTGAGATTAGGGGAATTGAATCGCGATGTGCAAATATTTGCACGCCCCTCTTTTGTAAAAGCTTATTAGCACCGATGTGATCCTCATGCCAGTGTGTATTTATAGAGAATCTAAGATTAAGATTTTGTCCTTTTAAATAATTTATCAATTCCTCAACTGTGTGCTTTGGACCGGTGTCAATGAGGAGCCCGTCAATTAGATATGCAGCGGTCCAGTAAAGTGGTCGCCCTTCAAGTTCTAAACTCATTTTGATTTGAGTAATTTCCTCAAACTTGTTAATCTCTATCATTAATAGCTCCTCATTTTTCTAGGTTTTATACTGAATTAGCAAAACAAGGAATTATTGTAGAAATAAGTTTTACTATCTTAATTTTTTTTAAAAAAAGTAAATTTTATATTGAACTAGAATGAATTAATAAAACATTATAATATAATTTAGGAGGTTTTTGAATGGCAAGAGCAGGAGTCATTTTTATAGGTATAATTGCCTTACTAGGTGCAATCGGAGGAATTATACTCGGTGCCGGGATCACATTCTTGGGATGGAACTTTTATGGAAACCCACAAGCGGATTTACTACATTACCTATATCTACTCGCAGATCCTTCCACCCCCCTCTGGTTGAAGAACTATATACTACTAATGCTTTTACCAGAAACACTGCGTCTAATGAATCTTGCTACCTGGATTGGATATTTCGGAGCGGGTGTCCTAATTGTTTCGCTTATATACTTTGCTACAGCAATTGGCTTATTTGCAATGAAGAACTGGGCTCGCATTATAATGATAATAGTCGGATTGTTATACCTACTGGGTGGAATAGGTATGATAATTTTTGGAATTCTAGCAATCCTAAACATACTATTGATTATATGGGGCATAATTAATCTGCTATGGGGAATAATACTAGTTTCATATCTTGCAAGTGATGTAAAACACGATTTTGAATAAAAGACATCTTACAGATTTAACCATATTCGAATCCAAACTTCTGAGTAATCTTCCAAATTTTTTCTTTTTCTCTTTTTCCTTAATAATGGGAGCTATGATCAATTATTAAATAGGCTTTAAATCCAAAAAATCGGATAACTAATACCAGCAGACAAGAGAAATTACAAAATTTTCGAGGTGATTAATCTTTTAACTTTGGGGTTCTGCATGAATATTGACCTCTTCTACTCTAGGTATTTTCTTTTTTATTTTAAACTCTATTTTAGATGTTAATTCATGTGCTTCTTTTATGGGCATCCTTTCCTCTAGTGTGCAATGGAGATAAACATGGAACTTGTCTTTTACCTTCCTAATTCGTATATTATGACACCTACCCGAACCGATCATGTTCTCAACGACTTCTTTAATTTCCTGTCTCATTTTCTCTGATTCTCTTGTTATCTCTATGTATTCGGTAGGCGATTTGTCTGCTGGTTCCAAGTGAATGTTTACCTCTTCTACTCCACTTATTTTGTTTCTTATTTCTTCTTCTAGATGGTGTGCGAGTGTGTGGGTTTTATTTAGTGAAAGTTTAGGAGGCACTTCGAGATGAAGGTCGATGAATTTTTTCTTTTTTACTTCATAAATGTGAACATCATGAACGTTAAATTCTCTTAACAGGGCTATGTTTCTAATTTTTTGGGTTATTGGCTCTCTGTCCAGTTCTGTAGGATCGGTATGTATCACGATGTCCGAGTTGGGTAAAATGTTCTTTACTTTCTTCTCAACTTCAAGGGAAATGTCATGAGCCTTCTTCAACGAATCTGACTGGTTTATTGAAATAATTACATCCACAAAATATTTGGGCCCTGATGGGCGTACTCTAACAAGTGTACATCCCTCAACTCCTTCCGTTTCACAAACTACTTCTTTCACTTTTTCAGATAATCCTCTTGGAGCTCTATCAAGAAGGGCGTCCACAGCTCTTTTCCCAAGTTTATAACTAACAACTAAAATTATGAAAGCCACAATCAAAGCTGCCATAGGATCGCCATAATGTAAAATATCAAAACTGAAATACTCGTATAACAGATATAGTTCAGGATTGACATATTGAAGCTGACTGATTAAAAGAGTTAAACCGGTGTTGTCAGAAATCCAGACCAAAGCCAGTCCCACGATTACTACAGCTGAGCTCCAAACATCGGTGCGGAAGTGTAGTGCATCTGCCTCCAGAGCTTGACTATTGTATTTTCTAGCCACTCGGTATAAAGCTTTGGAACGCGAAATGTTAACCACAATAGACAGGGCCATCACAATAAATGTCCATATGTTTGCATCCACCGCCACCTTTGTGAAAAATATTCTATTTATCGCCTCGTAGATGATCCACCCACAGACAATAAACAAAAGTATCGTTTCGGCTAGTGCCGATAAATTGTCGATTTTTCCATGACCATACTGGTGGTCAACATCAGCAGGTCTAACAGCGGCCCGCACCGCGAAGAAAGTTATGGTGGCGGCTACTAAATCCAGACCGGAATGCGCAGCCTCAGACAACATGCCCAAGCTCTGTGACAACCAACCCACTACCAACTTTAAAATTAACAACACCACCGCAGCTACAACAGAGCTTAATGCAACAAAACGCATCTCACGGTGAGCATCACCTGACATTTCCACACACCAAAAGAATCAAAATCCCAAAATCTTTTAAGACTTTCTTAAAATCCCGAAAATTAAACCAATAATCCCTAAAAGTGTATTAAAAAACATCTTTTAGGTACTCCAAAGTAGAAGAGAGAAATCATCTACTTTCTTTAAACTAGAATTTTTGTTTACGACATCTTTTTATACCTAACAAATTACATAATCTTCAACATTATGTTAGTTGGGAGATTAGATGGAGGTTTATAGACCAGTAGGGGTAATTATATTCTCTGCCATTTTTATAATCTTGGCGTTTTTAGAGCTTGTGTTTGGAGTATTAATGGGAGTGGGATTATACTACTCCTACTATATGACCGTGTGGGGAAACGTTGTTTTGAGCATAGTCTATATGCCATCGCCCCCAATACCAATGGAGTTTGGAACATATTTCATGTTATGGTTTATATTCCATGCATTTTGGAACCGAACGCTTTTTATTCTCCTACGTTTAGGAGCGTTTGCACTGCTGATTGGGGCAGTTTTACATACCACCTCTGGAATAGGTTTACTATTCATGAGGAAGTGGGGGTATTACTTAGCTCTTATAACTGGAATACTTGATGTAGTTGGAGGTTTCACAACGCTATTTGCTTTACCCTTGCTAATTTTTGGAATAGGAGTAATCGTTTACCTGTTGACTGATGTAAAATACTATTTTGAATAAAAAGAGCCCCCTATTTAAATCGAATTGTTTTAAGAAAGTAACTTAGTTAAGTGCTAATAATGATATGAACGTAGAATACGGACTCTAAATAGAGGTAAATACGGATTTTTCTTCTCAATCTTTTTGGTTAGAAAGAATGGAAGAGGTTATAGTCAAAAACTTTCAATCTCCGTAGATGGAGAACGGTTTTTGCAAGGGTTGTATCATTTTTTGCGCTCGTATGCGGAAGGT
>NZ_JBRAKS010000340.1:0-4122 GCF_052745115.1 Candidatus Jordarchaeum sp. | reverse complement strand
GCCTCCCATCTTCTAACAACCCTCGTCAACACATACTTAATCCTAAGAATAGGCCCCTCTTCAAGCTGGTAAACATTCCAAGGCTCTCTTAGCACATCAAAATCCAGTTCTGTTACCTCAGCACTCATAAAATTCTCCCCTGTGAGTTTTGATATCTCCGGGCAATAATTTTATTTTTTCTAATTTTAAATTGTGTTTTATCAACTAATAAATTCTAAGGGTAGTATTTTATATAGGAAAAATGCAATTAAAAAATATAATTTATCTATTTTTTTACGAGTGTAGTAGGTTGCCTTAGCTTATTCGAAAAATACCCCTCAGCAGAATATATGAGTTTGGGGGAATTTAGTGAATTGTCTAATCATGATTGTGGCCACTTTGGGAAATGGATTGTTGATGACTATGGTTTGCCTGCCTATGAGTACACTTGTAACTACGAAGTAGATCCCGCGGCTCTTACCTTTACTACTCAGGGGGGTTCCCGTGACCATTGGCACCAGTTTGGGAACTGTCGTTTTAACGCTCTGGCTCATAATTCGGGTTTTGTGGAGGTTTTTGAGAATTCTAGAGGTCCTCAGTGGTTAACCTATAGGAGTGTTAAGCAGCGAGCTTTGGGTGGTGGGATTGCTGTAGTGGCTGAGGATGGGGATTGTTGGTGTGATCTTTTCTCTCAGGAGCGCTTCGATAAAGGTTATCGCCGTGTTTTTGGTATGGGTTATTTTCGAAAGGTTTCAGAGCACAATAATCTGACCTTAGACCATATTGTTTTTACGCCGGTGTCGGATGATCCTGTTGTTGCCTCTGAGGTAACTGTTAAGAATGAGTCGAATCGGGCGAGGACTATTACACTGTTTAATTATTGGGGGATTAATCTACACTATGTTTCAGAGTCCCTAATTTATACTAGCGGGAGAAGGACTGAATATGGAGTTTCCCTAATTAATTGGGCGGGTAGAATCTACGGGTTTTTGCGCCATCTTCTTTTATGGGATACTGAGCGGGAACGCACGTCCTTCTCTAAAAAGTTTATTTACCATACGGAGTACGCCCCGGAGAGTGGGGTGCTCACTCTAGTTCCAGAGCATCAGGGGAAGAAGCCTCCAAAGCAGGTTCCTTCTTCAAGAAATTATTATCCGAAGCCTCTATTTCTTAAACTGCTGAATGAAAAGCCTACCTCAGCAATAAGTTCGGCGAAGGGACTCATTGATAAGCGGGGGAATTTTAAAATTGAAGACTCTTTTGTTGGTGTTCCAAAGCCGGTTGTTAAAAAGAGCCCCTGTCTCTGCCTTGGAGTAAAGCTTACAATTCCAAGAAAAAGCTCGCGAACCATCACTTTTCTTTTCGGCTATGCAGAAAAAAATGAAATTCCCAAGCTAATCTCCAGGTATGAAGAGAAAAACCGGATGCATCCTTTAAGTGAAAATGTGAGGGATTGGAAGGCGAACACCGTGAAATTTAGAGGTGGTAAGGATTGGATTTCTCGTGAGGCTGCATGGCACTCCTACTATTTTAAGAGTTCAACTCTTTATGATGAATATTTTGAAAATCACTTGTTACCTCAGGGGGGTGCTTATGTTTACCTTCAGGGATTGCATGGTGGTCCCCGCGACTTCTCGCTCTACGCGGTTCCCATGACCTATCTGGATCCAAGGCTGGCGAGGGAGATGCTGGAGTATGTTTTGCGTTGGATGAGGCCTAGTGGTGAGTTGGCTTATTCTGGAAGTGGCTTCGGTAAGCTTGGTGGAGCCGTTGTGCATAATAGGCCCTCTGACCACTACCTGTTCATACTATGGGCTATCACCGAGTACGTTTTTGCAACGCGTGACTTCAATTTCTTGAAAAGAAAGGTGCCCTTCTACCCTCGGGAGAATGGTTTATTCTCCACGGTTGCTGAGAGGATTAAACTCTCCTTAAATTTCCTTTTTGAGGAGATTGGTTTTGGCGAGCATGGGTTGTTGAAGGTGGGGGACGGGGACTGGAATGATGGAATCTCCACCATGGTTCCCAACAGGAGTAGATTTCTCAAACACGGTGAATCTGTTTTTAATTCTGCTTTCGCTCTCTATGTTCTTCCCAGAGTTATCGATTTATTTAGGGAGCGGGATCCCAAGTTCTGTAAATTTCTGCGAAAGAGGTTCGAATCTCTGCGTAGGGCGTGTCTTGGTTCTTGGAATGGGAGGTGGTTTTACCGGGCTTGGGATGGGTGTGGAAACCCTGTGGGTGGTAGAAATCTGTTTCTTGAGCCTGTTCCTTGGCTGCTTCTCTCTAAAGCCTTGCCGGAAAAGATGGCGGAAAAACTCTTGGAAAATGTTTACGAGATACTGGATAAGCCCTCTCCCTTCGGGCAGTATCTCGTGTATCCTCCCTTGAGAACTTTCTTAAACTATCTTGAGAAGGGCTGGGATGTAAACGGTGGAATATGGTTTGCCATGAATTTCCTACTCACCTGGGCCTATGGACTTTATGATCCGAAGAAGGCTTGGAACTCGCTGCTAAAAAACTCGATGGCTCACCACGCAAATCTCTACCCCAATCTGTGGTACGGTATATGGAGTGGCCCCGACGCCTATAACGCTGATTATGCTAAACGGCCCGGAGAAACCTATTACCATCTCCCAACACCTACAACCGACTTCCCGGTTATGAACCTCAACCTGCACGCTAATTTTCTCACAGCTCTCATTAAGCTCTGTGGTGTAGAACCTGAAGCGGAGGGGTTGACTATTGCTCCCAAGTTGCCGTTTCAAAATTTTAGCTTGAAGACACCCCTCATTGAGCTTAAAATGAAAGAGTATGAGATTGAAGGTGTATATACTCCTCTATACTCGGGGCCTTTTTCTCTCAGAGTTAAAAAGCCGGTTTACTGGCCCCACCAGATTCGCTGCTATATCAATGATGAGCTTGTAAAATATGATTTAGCAGATTCCATAATTACAGTAAGTTTAAATGTTGATAAAAAGTTTAGATTCCGAGTTCTCCACATCGCACCCTGACTGGTGCAACTTTTATAAATAGATAATTTGTGAGCCTTACTTTTTCCCAAATAATTCCTTAATCAGTTCGGGTTTATCTATCTCTAAGTGACTGGCGATATCAGTTAAAATGCTGTTAAGTGTACCTACCTTCAAAGACTTGTGTCTAGGAATTGTAATGTGGTGTTCTCCTTTTAGAGTGGTTGTTAATCTTATGTGGCTTCCCTTCTGTCGCGTAATCTGATAATCATACTTTTTGAGAAGCCTACATAATTCTTCACCGCCAATATCTCTTGGAATTTTCATACGGTTATTACCTCATCTTTTACCATGTGTAGTCTTATGATTCGAGGCATTTGATCTTCTTCAAAGTGGCATCTCACAGCTTCCCTAACCGCTCCCTTTAACTCCTCCAAATCTTCAGCTTCTGTGTATATAGAGTATCCTAATGCTCTCGCTTCGTATCCACCCTCTACCGATTCTTCTACGAGAAATATTATCTCCTTCATACTATTTGCCTCCTTAACCGGTTGCACCTTTTATTCTGATAATAACCACTATCATATAGATCATGATTGAATTTTTAATTTATCTTCTTTATTTATTTTGACACTTTTTAACCTTGCTTGTCTTGTTTTAGGATTGGGTATTTTCTCATTTAACCTGTTTCATTTTTGAATCTAATCTTAAGCTTAAGTTCCTAATTATACGCATCGCACCCTAACCCAACACCATTCTAGAATAATTTTTTAAGGCCGGCTGCAGCGGTGTAAGCGCTACCTGCCCCACATACATATATAGCTACTCTCAAAGCCTCTGCGATCTCCTCTTTTGTGGCTCCAGCCATCTTTGCTAGATTAGCCAAGGCCCTAACACCCTGAACAGCTCCATGAGAAGCATCTAGAGCCATCGCTATGAGGATCTTAATTTTACTTGGTAATGCTCCGTCTTTAAAAGCAAAATTCCGTGCATTTTCGACCTGCTCCCGAATTTCTGGATCTAATTTTTCATAAACCTTCAAAGGATCTTCAGCCATTTTTATCACCAAATTTTTTGATTAGTTGTTTTAAGATTATCTTTATATTTTTTATTCTTCTTAAAAAACATACATAAGCTTCGCTTTTTAGACAAATTATAAAAAACCTTTTTT
>NZ_JBRAKS010000339.1:0-4139 GCF_052745115.1 Candidatus Jordarchaeum sp. | reverse complement strand
GACATCCTACCAATTAACAGCAAGGGGTGACAAATGTCCCTAACTTCTACAATTAATTTTTTTACCGCTTCTATTTACATTTTTGAATTTAATGATTTATGAGATATTTTTTAAGCAATCTAAACCTAATTTTTCATGTTACACATCGCTTATCTTTATGTTCTGTATGGATTACATTATTTTATTAGCCAAATTTTAGAAAATTTATAGATAATTAACCCGCTAACAGATTCCAAAAAATGTGAAGAGGGTGTTACAAATTGAATAACATAGAAGAACTTTTATCCATCGCTGAAAATAAGCAGAAGTCCGGCAATTACGAGGAGGCCGTGGAACTCTATCTCACCGCTGCCAAAAAGCTGGAAGAATCAAGAAACCTGGAGAGATGTAGTCTCATCTATGCAAAAGCAGGATTTTTATTAGAATCAATTCAACAAAATTCTGAGGCATTAAAATATTTTTTAAAAACAGTAACCATACTACAGGGCCTCAAACGAGAAGACGAAAGTGTAGCATTATACCTAAGTCACCTGGGATTCAACTATTTCATAGCGGAAAAATTCGAGAAGGCGGCAGAAAGCTATCTACAGTCTGCAAAAATTTTTGAAAAAAGCAAATTATATCGAAACGCGGTTGAGAGCTATTGGAGGGCAGGTTTCTCCTATAAGCAAAACGCGGAATATCGAAAAGCTGAAAGCTGCTATAAAAAATCCTTAAAAACATCTGAAGAGTCCGGGGATAAATATCAGCAAGCAATCGTACTCGGGCTCCTAGGCATACTGTACGGGGATGCCATGAAAAGACATGAAGAAGCGGCTTTCCAATACCTTAGAAGTGGAGAAATCTTCAGGGATCTAGGGGAAATGAATGAGGCAAGAGATAAATATCTCTGGGCTTTCCAAAGCTATTTAATTGCTGGTAAGACAGAAGAAGCTGAAAAATTGATGACTTCAATTAATAAAATTTTCCCAGAGAACAACCAGCACTATATTTGAATATTAAAAATTTCATCTGAACTGAAAATAAGGAATCTAATACGCAAGTCCTATTTCTGATTGTCTCACAATTTCGTTTTCAACAAAAAGTACCAGAAGCTTTCCCTCCTCCTGAGCAGTTTTACAGATAGTTAGAATTTCCTCTTTTTTTGGTGGAAACCATATTCTCGAATTCTTCATGATCCTGCGTAAATCATTAATATTAACGCTCTCACTCTTCTGAAGAGCCCTTCTAAAGGCTTCAATAACTAATTCATGAGCCTTAGGCTCTTTGAATTCAATTAACTCCTCTAGGGTTAGAACCGCAAGAATTATTCCCTCATACACCACCTTGGAAAGATAATTATATAACTGATTGACACTTAATCCGCTCTCCCCCGCAATCTCGGCAAGCTCAAGCTCTGGTTTATCCTTTAATAGTTTTGTTATTCTCTTTATTATTGGAAATATTATAGAGTTCTCAAAGAAATTAATACCGTAGATTCCCAAAAACAGTACTAGTAACACGGCGATTCCTCCTATACCCTGCTGTGGATATATAAAAGTCTGCGAAAACAATAATAGTATAACTTGAGCGCTAGAAGTGGCTGATAAGGTAAAAGTCCTTTCTATGGCAAAGACTAATGGAGTAAATATAAATAAGCGGGCCAAATTAAACCTCTTAAAAAATAATAAAACTGGTTTAATAATTATATAGATTGGAATTATGATCCATAAGCTCGGAAAAGCAGATCTAGTATATAACCAATAAGCCAAAAGCACTGGTAAGGGTGTGGTAAAGGATCCAAAAAAGTAAATAGTGCTATAAATTCCGTAAAGATTTTCTTGTATAAAATTTCCTGAATAAACATAGAACACTGTTTGCCATGAAATAAAAAGCGTACCCACTAGTATTAAGCCCTCAACCAATAAAAACACGATCGAATATATGAGTAGACTTTTATTTAAATTCAATTAGATTCCTTCCTTCACTAAAAATCTCAATATCTCCAAAAATTTTTATTGCAATCCTGAAGGGTGCTATTACTAAATTCCATTATCGTGGTAAAAAATTTTCTTATAATAGTTTTTATATTTTAGAAGTTTAACTATTATGGTTCTTCTTTATCTTTCTCTTTTTTTCTGAGTGAGTCTATAAGACTCTGGTATTCCGTTTTGGCTCCCATTATCCTTCTAAGTCCCAAAGGTTTTCCTTCAAAATCCGGTTTTGGAGGCTGCAGTTTTGTAGATCTAAGTATTTCAGCCAGAACAAAGAAAGCTTCCATTGAAGGATTTATTCTTTTAAGTCGATAAATGTTCTTATTCAATTCGTCAATCTGGGATTCATTCATCGCTAGGAAGTTTGTTGATAAAAGAGCCCAAACAATATTTTCATCATTGTCCATTCCATACAGATCAAATTCTTTTCCTTCAATTTTGCTCGTTCGTGAGATTTGAGTAATTTTCTCAATAGCTTCCTCATCAAATGAGCCGCCCCTTCTTAGACCCACCTCGTTAAGCACGAATATTATTTCCAGAGAAGAAATATTCTCCCTCAATTTATCTAAATACGAATATAAGCTCCGTTTCTCCTCATTGCTCATTTTTAAAAAATCACGGGAAAGAAGTAGCCAAATAACTTGTTGGCTGTCATCACTCCCCAATATATCGATTTTATCTCCTAAAATTTCTTCATTTCGCGAATAATTGCTTGTTCTTTCCACAATTGAACGGTGAAAAGCGGTATCTTTGGAGAGATAGCTCCGAATTAAGTACTCCTTGAAACTAGTAGGCAGAAATGCTCTTTCAAAGTCTCGGATATTTAAAATACTTTCCACACTATCCTTCAGAACCTGGGGAATAGTTTGTCTATAAACATAATATTTTTTAATGTCTTGCACAATTCTCTTAGAGTGCTCGGAGAGAATCGGAGCAAAACGGTAGAGTGCGTCCCCCTCCTCTTTATCAACTACAAAATTTAATGTACCGATTCTTACTCCTCCTCTGGCTGCCTCATCTGCGATTGAGAAATAAAATACAAATGCGCTCTTGTGTTCCTCTTGAAGCGGGATTATAGATTCTCCCTCATTCACCTCTTGACTTAAAGAGAGGGAGCCAACCATACTCTTAAGCGCGATTTTATCCGCAATTGTCTTATCAATTCCCTTAAAATAAACACTAATTGGTCCAGCTTCCTCATCGAAGATAGCAAAACACACACCGCGCTTCTCGAACAAAAAATCACTTCCAATGTTTCCTAGAATATTATGCAACAAATATATGACTTAAATATTTTCCAAATCAAGTGCTAACTTTTACAGATAAGTTAGATATAAACTTAATAAATATTCTATGTAAAATAGGAAGTGTTAATAAGTTTTAGATAGTTAAACTAGTTTCTATGAAATTAATAGAAAAATAGCTGATTAGGGATGTTACTTTTCGGCACTGCTGGTATACCAATAACTACGGTGAAGAGAAGCTCCATAAATGGAATAAAGAGAGTAAGGGAACTTGGATTGGATGCTATGGAGATTGAGTTCGTTTACGGAGTGAAAATGAGCGAAAACCTTGCCCAGAAAATAAATATCATAGCTAAACAGGAGAGAGTTGCACTCACAGCACATGGACCTTACTATATTAATCTAAACTCTCTTAGAAAGGAAACGGTTCAAGCGAGTATCGATAGAATATTAAAAGCAGCTAGAATCACTAAGATTGCTGGAGGCAAATCCGTAACCTTTCACGCAGCTATCTACCGCGGTGCCGAACCCGAATCAGTATATAATACAATAAAGAACCGTCTTTCCCGAATAGTAAAAATTCTTCAAGAAGAGGGAAACGATGTTATAATAAGGCCCGAAACCACAGGTAAACAAAGCCAGTTCGGAACCTTAACAGAGTTAATAAAGCTTAGTCAAGAGGTGGAGCAAGTTCTTCCTAATGTAGACTTTGCACATCTCAACGCACGTAACAATGGAAAAATAAATAGATACCAACAATTTGAAGAGGTTCTAAGTGCTCTGGAATCTGGCTTGGGGAGAGATGTTCTCGATAATATGCATATTCACATTTCAGGTATAGAATACACATCTAAGGGTTTATAACATTAAAAAGATTTAATACTAAATAATACCATATATGGCTATGTGGTACTATGAAACT